>NZ_VNIB01000002.1 GCF_008124615.1 Geothermobacter ehrlichii | reverse complement strand
GTTGTTTGGTCGTGCTTTCAACACTACCAGAAGCCCCATCATGTCCTGTCTCTTAACCCACCTCGAAGGTGGTGCACTTATGAGTTGAATCTACCGAGGATTAATTGCAAGCAAAACAATTGGCAGAAAATACCACCAAATTGTTCCAAGGACGCCATGAAGCAGGAGCATGAAATTGTAAGTAAAAGAAACCCCAACTTAGCGGCAATGAAAATCAATAGCGATATTGGGAAATCAGCGACTAACCAGAAAATCCAATAAAGTTGGTGTTGCGCAACATCAGCCTGCGATTGCATAAAAAGCAAAAAAAATACAAAGGCAGCGACATGAAATATGGCAAAACCAATGCAAAATTTCTTCATTGTATCCACTCAAAGCCTAACAGCAGGCCAAGCTCACCTGCCGCTGTGGAGCGCCCGCGGAACAGCGGTCAGGTGGAGCGCCTTGTTGGCTGCCTTTTCAGGGCCTTGTTTTCAACTCAGGCGTACCAAACAATGAGAAGCCTGTGAAGTCCGGGTATATTGTAGAATGCTTATAGCCAAAATTCTTTTCTAACTGCATTCTAATGCTTTCTTTTGCCTCGCTCTTTATTCTAAATGTATATACTGCATCTTGTGTTACTCCTCCCCTGCTAGCATTAAGCTTATGGGGACGTATTGACAATGATGTAGCTTGCCTTACTTCATGTATTCTCCAGTATCCGGCTCCATCCTTGGGCCACTGGTTTGGACCTTCTGGCCCCTGACTCATAGGGACACCACCAAAAATAAATCCCCCATTCTGAGCAGCTATCCGACTGTCAAAGCGAGGTGGCTTCCACGCAAAAACTTTCGTGCACCAAGTTCTATAGATTTTCTTTTCTTCGTCGTTCGCATTCTGAGCTGCTGGCTTGGGCCAAGGTCTTTTGAAATTATCTTCCCATTTTCTGAATTCATCATTTTCATTTATTAATCTATTTGTAACATCAATTGCAAACAAACGCGCATCTACATCCTCATAAACCTCACCACCATTGTCCCATTTCTTTTCTACCGCAAACCATGCGGCAATCCATGGATTAAATGTAACGTCAATCATTCTGGTAGGAGCACCATAATGCTGCAATGCAGCAAGTTGGTTCAGAACAGATAGCCTGCCTACATTGGTTGAAACATGAAGCCCCCAACGATGTACATCCTTAAGGATATCGCCTTCTTTTTTATACAATTCTCTCTCGTCCGGCAACGCACCTCTTGTCCAATACAGCCTTCTATACAGTGATGAATGCAATGGCCACCTTGCATCTACATTCCCCCTCCAAGCAAATAATTTATTCTTAGATGACCACTTTTTAAATACAGCTTCAATTACATTATAAAGGTCATCGAATGATGTTATCTCCTTCTCATATGGAGCCCAAAAATCTTCAGGATTCATTGCCCTTATCCCTGCAGCCAACGGTTCATGATAACCGGCGGCGACGTGAAGGTTCGGTCACCACCGCAATTTTTGGTTTCTCAATTTTGCACAGACGTATTTTCCGTCCGGTTGATTAAGTTGTTGGGCTGGCTTGTCATTGTTTTAAAAATCAAAATTGCAAAAATCAATGCAATGATATTTATCCCAATAGCCGAATCCCCAAATTTAATACTGAAATTGAACTGTATGATCATTGATGGTCGAAAATAGACCCGTGCGTTCTTAATGCTGAATAGTGTCAAAATCTGGCAGATTAGTGAAAATTTCAACCCTTTTTCTTTTTTGTTGAGAAGTAAAAGGCCGGAAATGTAGACAAATATTGAGATTGTTATGTTTAAAATGCTCAATAATATTGGCTGGGTTGTGAAAATAAGGTTTGTAATAAACACCCCAGTGCATAATAAGCCACTTGCTACTTCAAGGTAGCCAAGAAATTTGATTGCTTTAGACCAATATTCGTGATTTGGGCTAGCATATTCTGGATTAAACAATATTCCTTTTTGTTTAAGGAGTTCAGAGTTGTTGTTGACGTATTTGGCTGAAAAGAAATAGAAAGCAGCGAAGATGAAGATGAATACGGGTGATGCAAATAAGAGTGATGGGAGGAGGTAGTTTAACGCTTCACTGCCCCAAATTAAAAAAGAAGCAGCTGCGCAGGTTAAGAATGTGGCAGCGAGTGATAAGCATAGTGTCAATAGATTTGCGCTCATTTCCCCCTCATATTCACAGCCCAACAGGTATTAGACGGAATCCCGCATATCGGATAAAAGGGATTCCGCGTTATTGGATAAAACGGAAAGACCTATGACAAGCCTATAATAACGGCTGCAACTATCGGAAAATAAAGGAAAGGAGATGCCTGCTGGTGGTTTGGTCTGGCTGGCTGTAACTGCGTAACTGCGTAGATATCCCCCTCCCTGGATTTCCCGGCGTGCTGTAGAATGCAGTTCGACAGCCTAAAAAATTTCTCAGGGTCTGTCAATCGTCCATTTGTCCGGAATCATGGTGGTTTTGCGATGTTGCAGGAAGCAGGCAAATGAGGTCGTGAATGAATCTGATGCCCCGGAAGCGATTCAGCCGCCCTTGCGTGTTGAAAACAGGTTCTCGGGATTGACGACCGCCAGGCTGATGCCGCCGAGAATGATCATGGTGGCGATGACCAGGCGGATGGAGATTTCCTCGTTGAGAAAAAGAACCCCGCCCGTGGCGGCGAGGATCGGGACGGCCAGCTGGACGATCGAGGCCGTGGTCGCGGTCATCTCCTTGACCGCGGCATACCAGACGGCATAGCCGACTCCCGATGCCAGCCCGCCGGAAAGCCCTGCCAGCAGGATTCCCTGGAATGAAAGGTGCCCGCGTTCGAGAAAAAAGAGCCCCAGCAAGGCGGCGAGCGGCAGGGAGAGGAGAAAGTTGACGGTGGTTTCCGCCAGCGGATTTCCACGGTTCCGGCCGCGCAGGGAGTAGATTCCCCAACAGATTCCGGCGGCGGTCATCAGCAGGGATCCCGCCGGAGACGGGGCCGTGACCCCGGGGAAGACCAGGTAGACGAGCCCTCCGAAGGCCAGCAAGGCACCGATGCCTTCAGCTCTTTTGAGCCTTTCTCCCGAGAGGATGGCGGCCGTGATCATGGTGATCTGGACGGATCCGAACAGGATCAGGGCGCCGGTTCCCGTGGCGATGGTCAGGTAGGCGAAGGAAAACGCTGCAGCGTAGCAGAAAAGTGCCGCGGCCGAGAGCAGGTTGCCCCGCGTTGCCGAGATCTTCGTTCGAGCGGACAATTGCAGGATCAGCAGCAGGACCAGGGCGCCGGAAACCAGCCGGACGCCGGTAAAGCTGGCGGCATCGATCCAGCCTCCGCCAAGGGCCAGCCGGCAGAGGATCGAATTGCCCGCAAAGGCAATGAGCGCGCCTGTTGTACAAAGCAGAGCTTTCAACGGCCTTATTCTCCGGAGGAGATGCTGCTCTTCATCCCGCAAGCCGCGGTTTAAGCCACCGCCGCCGTCCGGTTGTGTCGCTACCAACAGACCTCAACGTCGGTGCCCCTGTCAAGTCGAACAAGAAACGGGCTGCGAAAACCTCCGCAGCCCGTTTCAGAAAGACGATTCTTTTCAAGCCCCCTGCCCTACCCGACAATCTCGCTGCGGGTAAAGACCGGCTTCAGCACCATGCCGGCGGCTTCGATGTTCTCCTGCGCGCCTTCCTGGCGGTCGACCAGGGTGACGATGCCCAGCACCTCGAGCCCTTCTTCGCGGGCCCGCTCGACCGCCTTCATCGACGAGCCGCCGGTGGTGGTGACGTCCTCGACGATCACCACTTTTGAGCCGGGCGGCAGGTTCTTGCGCCCCTCCAGCCACTGGCCGGTGCCGTGCCCCTTCGGCTCCTTGCGGATGATGAAGGCGTGCACGCTGACCCCCTCGAGAGCGGCGGTGATCGAGGTGGCGGTGGCGATCGGATCGGCGCCGAGGGTCAGGCCGCCGACGCCGTCGACCTGGCCGAATTCCTTGACCTTCGCCCAGAAGGCCTTGCCGACCAGCAGCCCGCCTTTCGCGTGCAGGGTGGTCTGCTTGCTGTCGAAGTAGAAGTTGCTCTTGCGCCCCGAGGCCAGGGTTACCTCCCGCTCCTCGTAGGACAGCTCGCGGATGATCTCCATCAGTTCCTTGCGTTCGGCTTCCGTCATTCTCTTTCTCTCTCCTTGAAAAAATGTGTCGTTATGCAATCAGCATATCGAAAACATCAAGCCCGGATTGTTCATGAGTGTTTGTCGCGAAACCGGCTGTTGGGTGTCAGATCGGGCCAAGCACAGCGAGCAGCCTTGCAGGCATGGCAGCGCTCTGTCGAAACGCTGCGGGCGAGCACGGCCCGAGATGACGTGTAAGAGACGGTTGCAGCAGAAGACTTCATGAGCAATCCGGACTAAAACAGTCCCAGCTGGCTGTCCGACTTCAGCCGCGGAAACTTGACCGGGTAGTTGCCGGTGAAGCAGGCGTCGCAGTAATGACCCGCCGAGCCGTCCGCCACGCCGGCGGCCTTGCGCATCCCCTCGAAGCTCAGGTAGCCGAGGGTGTCGGAGGTGATGTAGCGGTTGATCTCCTCGATCGAATGCGACGAGGCGATCAGCTCCTTGCGCGTCGGCGTGTCGATGCCGTAGTAGCAGGGAAAGGTCGTCGGCGGACTGGAGATGCGGACATGGATCTCCTTCGCTCCCGCCTGGCGGATCATCTTGATCAGCTTGCGGGCGGTGGTGCCGCGGACGATCGAATCGTCGACCACAACCACCCGTTTGCCCTTGATGACGTCACGCACGGCGTTGAGCTTGATCTTGACCCCGAAATGGCGGATCGACTGGGCCGGCTCGATGAAGGTGCGGCCGACATAGTGGTTGCGGATCAGGCCAAGCTGGAACGGCAGGCCCGATTCCTCGCTGTAGCCGATGGCCGCCGGTACGCCCGAATCGGGAATCGGGATGACGATGTCGGCCTCGACCGGATTTTCCCGCGCCAGCACGCGGCCGAATTCCTTGCGCACTTCGTACACCGACTGGCCGAAGACGATGCTGTCGGGCCGGGCGAAGTAGATGTGCTCAAAAATGCAGGGTGTCGGGTCCACCTTGTCGAAGGGGTGATAGCTGGTCAGGCCGTTCTTGTCGATGACGACCATCTCGCCCGGTTCGATTTCGCGGATGAACTGCGCCTCGATCAGGTCAAAGGCGCAGGTTTCGGAAGCGACGACATAGGCACCGTCCAGCTTGCCGAGCACCAGCGGCCGGAAGCCGTTGGGGTCACGCACCGCCACCAGCCGGGTTTCGGTGAGAAAGACCAGGCAGTAGGCGCCCTTGATGCCGTACAGCGCCTCGACCACCCGGTCGGCCAGGGTGTCGGCCTTGGCCTTGGCGATGCGGTGGATGATGACCTCGGTGTCGGCGGTGGTGGAGAAGATGGAGCCGTCCAGTTCGAGCTGGTTGCGGATCTCCTGGGCGTTGACCAGGTTGCCGTTGTGGGCGACGGCGATGCTGCCGCGATGATAGTCGACCATGATCGGCTGGATGTTCTTGACGTCGCTGCCGCCGGCGGTGGAGTAGCGGACGTGGCCGATGGCGCTGCTGCCCGGCAGCCGGTCGAAAACCTTCGGATCGCGAAAGACGTCGGCGACCAGGCCCATCTTGCGGTAACTGGTCAGATAATTGCCGTCGGAGGCGACTATGCCGCAGCTTTCCTGTCCACGGTGCTGCAGGGCGTAGAGCCCGAGATAGGTCAGGTTGGCGGCTTCGGGATGGCCGAAAATGCCGAACACCCCGCACTCGTCATGAAATCTGTCGTCCATCGAACAAACCTTTGAAAAAGGATGAAGAATCTGTCGTCAACTTAGTATTTTTAAAGGATATTCTCCCTGATGAACTGCACCGCGTTCCGGTACAGCCACAGGCCCATCCCCTCTTCCGGCAGGTCCTCCTCCCGGGTCCAGCGGGGATGGTGGGTGCGGTGCAGGTAGGCCTCGGGATGCGGCATCAGGCCGAAAAGCCGTCCGGTCGGGTCGCAGACGCCGGCGATGGCCCTGGTCGAGCCGTTCGGATTGAGGGGATAGTCCATGGTCGGCCGCAGCTGCTCGTCGGCGTAGCGCAGCGGGGCGAGATGTTCGGCCTCGATGCGGGCCAGCACTTCATCACTGGCCGGCACGAACTTGCCTTCGCCGTGGCGGACCGGCAGATAGAGCCCGTCCAGGCCCCGCGTGTAGACGCAGGGCGAGGCCCCGTCGACGGCCAGATACGTCCAGCGGTCCTCGAAGCGGCCGGAATCGTTGAAGGTGAGGGTCGCACTCTGCTGCATGAGGTTGCCGTCGAGTGCCGGCAGCAGGCCCATCTTCACCATCAGCTGGAAGCCGTTGCAGACCCCCATGATCAGCTTGCCGTCCTCGACGAACCGCCGGATCTGCTCGGCCATCGACGGTCCGCCCGCCACCGGGGCATGCAGCAGGCGGTTGGCGCCGGCCTTGGCGCTGCCGAGATCGTCGCCATCGAGGAAACCGCCGGCGAGATTGAGAAAATGGTAGTCCTCCAGCCGGACACGGCCGGCGAGGAACTCGGCGATGTGAACGATGTCGGCCACCTCGGCGCCCGCCAGCCTGCAGGCGAAGGCGACCTCCCTTTCGCAGTTGGTGCCGTTGCCGGCGATGACGACGGCCTTGACCTGTCCTGCCATGTTACAGCTCCCGCAGAGGCGCCTGCCAGGCCTCTTTCAGCTCGTGAATCGTCTTGTTGACCAGAATCTCCCCGTTGCGGCCGCTCAGCACCAGATCGGCGCTTTCGGTGACCTCGCCGATCAGGGCGCAGTCGCAACCGGCGAACAGGGACTCGAACGCATTCCGTTTGTCCGGCGCCACCGTCACCAGCAGCCGGCTCTGGGACTCGGAGAAGAGGAGCAGATCCTCCCGCAGCGGCGCATCCACCCTGACCGCGGTCAGGTCGACGCGCAGCCCGAAACCGCCGGCGAAGGCCTTTTCGGCCAGGGCGACGCCCAGCCCGCCGTCGGACAGGTCGTGGCAGGAGGCCAGCAGCCCCTCGCCGACGGCCCGGTTGACCCGCAGGTAGAGCTCCAGCGCGGCTTTCGCGTCGACCCTGGGCACGTTGGCGCCGAGAAAACCGAGGTGGTCGTAGTATTCGGAGGCGCCCAGTTCGTTGCGGGTGATGCCGAGCAGATAGAGCAGATGTCCGGGACGCTTGACGTCCATGGTGACGGCCTTGCGGACATCGTCCATCCGGCCGATCACCGAGAAGAGCACGGTCGGCGGAATGGAGATCTTGGTGTCGCCGATCTGGTAGTCGTTCTTCATCGAGTCCTTGCCGGAGATCAGCGGCACTCCGAAGGCGACGCAGTAGTCGTAGAGGGCCTTGTTGGCCCGCACCAGCTGGGCCGCCTTGTAGGCGCCGTCCGGCGTCTTGTCGCTGAGGACCGGGTCGCACCAGCAGAAGTTGTCGAGACCGGCGACATGGCGGATATCACCGCCGACGGCAACGTAGTTGCGCAGTCCCTCGTCGATGGCGCAGGCCATCATGTGGTAGGTGTCGATGTCGCTGTAACGGGGACAGATGCCGTGCGAGACGACCACGCCCTCGAAGGAATCGAGCAGCGGCCGGAAGACGGCGGCGTCCGAGGGACCGTCGTTGGCGATGCCGGTCAGCGGCTTGACCACGGTGCCGGCCTGCACTTCGTGATCGTAGCGGCGTACGACCGTCTCCTTCGAGCAGATGTTGAGCCGGCCGAGCATCTCGACCAGGGTTTGGCCGAGATCTTCCGGCGGTTCGAACTGCGGCTCGCTGTGACCCTTCTCTTCCCAGCGGGCGGGCAGAACCATCTGCGGCACCCCTTCGTGGAGAAATTCCATCGACAGGCAGGCGACGGTCCGTCCCCGGTAGAGGCAGTGGAAATAGCCTGAATCGGTAAAGGTGCCGAGGTCGGTCGCCTCGACGTCCATCTCCCGCGCCAGGGTGAGAAAGGCCTGAAGGTGCTCCGGCGGCACCGCCAGGGTCATGCGCTCCTGGGCTTCGGAGATGAGAATTTCCCACGGCTGCAGGCCGGGGTATTTGAGCGGCGCCCGGTCGAGATGCAGCTCGCAGCCGCCGGTGTCCTCGGCCATCTCGCCGACCGACGACGAAAGGCCGCCGGCGCCGTTGTCGGTGATCGAATGGTACAGGCCGCGCTCGCGGGCGACGGCGAGAAAGTCGAACATCTTGCGCTGGGTGATGGGATCGCCGATCTGCACCGCGGTCACCGGCGAGTCCTCGTGCAGCTCCTCGGAGGAGAAGGTGGCGCCGTGGATGCCGTCCTTGCCGATGCGGCCGCCGACCATGACGATGTGGTCGCCGACCTCGGCCTTCTTCTCGTGCGTCGGCTTCCCGTTCAGCTCGGCCGGCATGATGCCGGCGGTACCGCAGTAGACCAGGGGCTTGCCGGCGAAGCGATCGTCGAAGACGATGGAGCCGTTGACGGTCGGGATGCCGCTCTTGTTGCCGCCGTGCTCGACACCCTCGACCACGCCCTCGAAGATCCGCCGCGGATGGAGCAGGCGCGCCGGCAGCGGCTTGTCGTAGAACGGCGAGGCGAAGCAGAAGACATCGGTGTTGAAGATCAGCCGGGCCCCCAGGCCGGTGCCGGCGCCGTCGCGGTTGACGCCGACGATGCCGGTCAGGGCGCCGCCGTAGGGATCGAGGGCCGACGGGGAGTTGTGGGTCTCGACCTTGAAGCAGAGGCTCCAGTCGTCGTTGAAGCGGATGACGCCGGCGTTGTCCTTGAAGACCGACAGGCAGAAGTCCCGCTCGCCGAGGTTCTCCCGCACCCTGCGGGTGGCGCCGACGATGTAGGTCTTGAACAGCGAGTCGATCACCTCGCGTTGGCCCTTCTCGTCGACATACTCGATGCGGGCGGAAAAGATCTTGTGCTTGCAGTGCTCGCTCCAGGTCTGGGCCAGCGCCTCGAGCTCGACATCGGTCAGCCCCGCCTCCAAGCCGAAACGGGCCCGCTGACGGCGCACCTCCGGGTCGCCGGCGTAGGCCTGGATGCGCTTCATCTCCTCGAGGTTCAGCGCCAGCATCCCCTCGCGGCTGATGCGCAGCAGCTCCTCGTCGCCGACAGCCAGGTCGATGGTCCGCACCGTCGGCTCGGCATCGGTGCCGCCGACCCGGGGCACGTGGACGGGAACGCCCCGCTCGGGGTCGAATTCGGCCGCCGTGCAGATGTCCCAGCGCTGGATCAGCCCGTTGGCGAGAAAATCGGCGGCGATGCGCTCGGCGAGCTGCCGGTCGACCGCGCCCTTGAGCAGGTACTGGGTCGAAGTATAGACCCCCTCCCCTTCGCGGAAGGGTCGGCCGGTCAGGTACTGGATGGCTTCCTTGGCCGTCCGGCCGACATTGTCGGTGACGCCGGGCCGGAATCCGACCTCGATCAGAACATCGAAATCCCGGGCCAGGGGCCGGTTGACGGCCGTCTCCTGGATCACCGGGTCGCTCAGCGGGCCGCGGGCCGCCGCCAGCACTTCCTCTTCGCTCAGATCGGCGTCGACCGTATAGACGTCGATCGTTCGCACCGCCTCGAGGCTAATGCCGAGATGCCGCTTCAGCTCTTCGCGAATCCGTTCGCCGCGGGCGTCCCTGACCCCGTCCTTGAGGCCGACGACTATTCTCCAGGGCATGGAGTGACTCCTTAACGACTTGAAGCTTGCAGTCTGTAGGCTTTCAGCTTTGTTTCTTTATTCGCCGAACACCCGCCTGAAGATGGTGTCGACATGTTTCAGATGATAGTCGAGATCGAAGGCCTGGCGAATCTTTTCTTCACCGAGGGCGGCCACGACCTCTTCGTCGGCCAGCAGTTCGGTCATGAAGTCGGCCCCCTGCTCCCAGACCTTCATCGCGTTGCGCTGCACCATCCGGTAGGCATTTTCCCTCGAGATGCCGGCCTGGGTCAGGTCGAGCAGAATCTTCTGCGAGAAGACCAGACCGCGCATCCGGTTGAGATTGGTCAGCATGTTGTCGGGATAGACCACCAGATTGCGGATCAGGCCGTTGAGCCGGCGCAGGGAAAAGTCGAGGGCCACGGTGGCATCGGGGCCGATGTAGCGCTCGACCGAGGAATGGGAGATGTCTCTTTCGTGCCACAGGGCGATGTTCTCCAGGGCCGGCAAACAGAGGCTGCGGATGTAGCGGGCCTGGCCGGTGAGGTTTTCCGACAGGATCGGGTTGCGCTTGTGCGGCATGGCACTGGACCCCTTCTGCCCCTTGCTGAAGTATTCCTCGGCCTCGAGCACCTCGGTGCGCTGCAGGTGCCGGATCTCGACGGCGATCCGCTCCATCGACGAGGCGATGATCGCCAGGGTGCAGAAAAACTCGGCATGACGGTCGCGGGGAATGACCTGGGTCGAGATCGGCTCGGGTTTCAGTCCCATCCTGGCGCAGACATACTCCTCGACGCTCGGATCGATATTGGCGAAGGTGCCGACCGCCCCGGAAATGGCGCCGGTGGCGACGGTTTCGCGGGCGGTGCGCAGCCGGGTGCGGTTGCGATCCATTTCGGCGTACCAGCTCGCCAGCTTGAGGCCGAAAGTAATCGGCTCGGCGTGAATGCCATGGGAGCGCCCCATGCAGACCGTGTACTTGTGCTCCATGGCCCGGTCCCGGATCGAGTCGAGCACCATGTCGAGATCGGCCAGCAGCTCGTCGGCTGCCTGCACCAGCTGTACCGACAGGCAGGTGTCGAGCACGTCGGACGAGGTCATGCCCTGGTGGATGAAGCGCGCCTCGGGGCCGACGAATTCGGCGACCGAGGTGAGAAAGGCGATGACATCGTGCTTGACCTCGGCTTCGATGGCGTCGATGCGCTCGATATCGAAGTTGCCCTTCTCCCGGATGACCTTCACCGCCTCTTTCGGGATGATGCCGAGGTTGGCCATCTGCTCGCAGGCCAGGGTCTCGATTTCGAGCCAGATGCGGAAGCGGTTTTCCGGCTCCCAGATACGGGCCATTTCCGGTCGCGTGTAACGGGGAATCATGCTCGTTTCGCTCCTTGTTCAGCGCAAATTTGGATTATCGTTATGCCGCCGGCGCCCGGCAAAGACCACGGGTGCCTCACCGGCTGCTAGCAGGCAACACATTCGCTGATCCGATCCTGGCAGCCCATGACCACCTTCGGCCGGCAGACGTTCTGCCTGGCCAGCACCGCGTCGACCGCCGCCCTGGCGTGGGCGGGCGTGTTGTTGGTTTCGCTCAGGTGGGCCAGAAAGACGGCCTCCAGCCCGTCCCAGACGAGATCCGCCAGCAGGTCGGCGCCGGCCCGGTTGGAAAGGTGGCCGTGCTTACCCAGAATACGCTGTTTCAGTCGCCAGGGATAGGGTCCGTCGCGCAGCAGATCTTCGTCGTGATTGGTCTCCAGTACCAGCACCCGGCAGCGCTGAAAGGCCGACCTGACCAGCCGGGTCGACACCCCGAGGTCGGTGGCGACGCCGACGGCGCCGTCGGGAGTATTGATCACGAAGCCGACCGGGCTGACGGCATCATGCGTCAGGGGAACCGGGTGAATCTCGACCTCCCCGATGGAAAACGGGTTGCCGGTATCGAATTCGCGCAGGGTCGCGATCTTGCCGGGATTGGGCAGGGCCGTCAGGGTCTGATGGTGAACATGCACTGGCAGGGCACATCGGCGGGCCATGGCCCCCAGGCCCCGGCAATGGTCCATGTGTTCATGGCTGACCAGAATCGCGTCGAGCTCTTCCCCTCGCACTCCGATCCGCTCGAGGCGCAGGCAGAGCTGACGCGCCGACAGGCCGGCATCGACAAGAAGGCGGGTGTTCGCGGCTTCCAGATAGATGGCATTTCCCTTGCTGCCGCTGGCCAAAAGGCAGACCCGCAAAATTCTCTCCTGACGGCTTGATTCTGGGCGCGCCCTTTATACCGAAAAAGCCTGGCAGCCGCAAGCAGAAAAGGGGGCCGGCGCCGGGCCCGAACGGGCCGGGCCGGAACCACGCAACGCCCGCTGACGACGATACGGTCCGGCCTGTCGGGCACGGGAGGGGCAACCATCGCCTGCAGGTTTGCAATTTTCGATAGTTGCGTTAAATTAATGGCGGTCAACTCCTGAAGCCTGCCGTCGTGGTGCCCACCCCGCGACGACGCGCCGCGACAGGTTTTGCTAACCAATTCCACACGACCGACCGAAACCCACGACTGTGTGCAGGATGCACGAGCCACTATCCCACAACCCGACAATGGAGGAACACATGCCGGCTAAAGTCGCAATCAACGGATTTGGACGTATCGGACGCAACGTTCTGCGCGCGGCCCTCGACGACGATCGGCTCGAATTCGTCGCCATCAACGACCTGACCGATCCCGCCACCCTCGCCCACCTGCTCAAATACGACTCGGTGCATGGACAGCTGGCCGAGGACGTCCGCGTCGATGGCGATGCCATCCTCGTCGGCGGCCGTCGGGTCCGGGTGTGCAGCGAAAGGGATCCGGCCAACCTTCCCTGGAAGGAACTCGGCGTCGACATCGTCATCGAATCGACCGGCCTCTTCACCAGGAGAGCCGATGCAGCCAAACATCTCGAGGCCGGCGCCGAACGGGTGGTGATCAGCGCTCCCGGCAAGGAGGTCGACGCTACCTTCTGCTTCGGAGTCAACCACGAGGATTACGATCCCGACAAACACAGGGTCGTTTCCAACGCTTCGTGCACCACCAACTGCCTGGCCCCGGTCGCCAAGGTGCTGCACGAGAACTTCGGCATCCGCCGCGGCATGATGACCACCGTGCACGCCTACACCAACGACCAGCGCATTCTCGACCTGCCGCACAAGGATCTGAGACGGGCGCGGGCGGCGGCGCTGTCGATGATTCCGACCACCACCGGAGCCGCCAAGGCGGTCGGCCTGGTTCTGCCCGAACTGAACGGCAAACTGACCGGCATGGCGGTGCGGGTGCCGACCCCCAACGTCTCGCTCGTCGACCTGGTGGTCGAAACCGAAAAGGCGACCAGCGCCGAGCAGGTCAACGCCGCCATGAAAGAGGCCGCCGAAGGTAGCCTGAAGGGGGTTCTCGACTACTGTGAACTGCCGCTGGTGTCCATCGACCTCAAGGGGACCAGCGTTTCATCCACCTTCGACGCCCTGTCGACCATGGTCTTGGAGAACAACCTTGTCAAAGTTCTCGCCTGGTACGATAATGAATGGGGCTATTCGAACCGGGTGCTCGATCTGGTCCGCCATATCGCATCCCGTTAACCCGGGAGAACCACCGGGGGCAGGTCGCAAGGCCTGCCCTTTTCATTGATTGCCACTGGAGGATATGACCGTGTTCAGCAAGCTGACCATCGACGATATCAACCCCGCCGGAAAAAAGGTCTTCTGCCGTGTCGACTTCAACGTCCCCCTCGACGACCAGGCACGCATCACCGACGACACCCGCATCGTGGCGGCCCTGCCGACCATCCGCAGGTTGATCGACGCCGGTGCCAGAGTCATTCTGGCCTCCCATCTCGGCCGTCCCAAGGGCAAGCCCGATGCCAAATACAGCCTGGCGCCGGTGGCACCGCATCTGGCTGAGCTGCTCGGCCGCAAGGTCGTCATGGCTCCCGACTGCATTGGCGCCGAGGTCGAAGCCATGATCGGCGAGATGAAGGACGGCGATGTGGTTCTGCTGGAAAACCTGCGTTTTCACGCCGGTGAGACAGCCAACGACGACGAATTCTGCCGGCAGCTGGCCGGCCTGGCCGAGCTCTACGTCAATGACGCCTTCGGCACCGCTCACCGCGCCCACGCCTCGACCGCCGGCGTCACCCGCTATCTGAAACCGGCCGTCGCCGGCTACCTGATGGAAAAGGAGATCCGCTATCTGGGACAGGCCCTGGCCAATCCGGAGCGCCCCTTCGTCGCCGTCATCGGCGGCGCCAAGGTCAGTGACAAGATCCTGGTCATCGAGAACCTGCTGGAAAAGGTCGATGCGCTGCTCGTCGGCGGCGGCATGGCCTACACCTTTCTCCGGGCCCGGGGGATCGACATCGGCAAATCGCTGGTCGAGGAAGACAAGGTCGAACTGGCGAAGGAGCTGCTGGCCAAGGCAGAAGCCCGCAAGGTCGACCTCAGGCTGCCGCAGGATCATCTCATGGCCGACGAGTTTTCGGCCACGGCCAGACCGCAAATCAGCGACGGGGCCGCTATCGCTGACGACCTGATGGGCCTCGATATCGGTCCGCGGACGCAAAAGGATTACGCCCGAATCATCGCCGGCGCCAGAACCGTGGTCTGGAACGGCCCCATGGGGGTGTTCGAGTTCGACGCCTTTGCCGAAGGCACCCTGGCCATTGCCCGCGCCCTGGCCGAAAGCGACTGCCTTTCCATCATCGGCGGCGGCGATTCGGTGGCCGCCGTCAACAAGACCGGGCTGCAGGATGCGATGACGCACATATCGACCGGCGGCGGCGCCTCCCTCGAGTTCCTCGAAGGCAGGGAACTGCCCGGCATAACGGCCCTGACCGACAAATAGAGACGGGGAGAGATGAAGATGCGCAAACCGATCATTGCCGGCAACTGGAAGATGCACAAGACCATAGCCGAGGCGACCGGCCTGGCGGCCGAACTGGCCGCGGCGGCCGCGGCCCTCGACGATGTCGAGGTGATCGTCGCCCCGCCCTTCACCGCCCTGGCCGGGGTCGTCGGTGCCCTGCCCGCCGACAGCGCTCTGAGGGTGGCGGCCCAGAACTGCTACTGCGAGGACAAGGGGGCCTTTACCGGCGAAATCGCTCCGTCGATGCTGGTCGACGCCGGCTGCAGCCACGTCATTCTCGGTCACTCCGAGCGGCGGAAAATCTTCGGCGAGAACGACGCCCTCATCAACCGGAAGGTCCATGCAGCCCTGGCGGCGGGGCTGAACGTCATTCTCTGCATCGGCGAGACCCTGGAGGAGCGCGAGCAGGAACGGATGTACGACGTTCTCAAGACCCAGGTCAGCGAAGGGCTCAAGGGACTGGCCGGCGAGCAGCTGGCGCGGGTGGTCATCGCCTACGAACCGGTCTGGGCCATCGGCACCGGCCGTACGGCGACCAGCGACCAGGCGGAAGAAGCACACAGCTTCGTCCGGGGGCTTGTCGGAGGCCTTTTCGGCCAGAGCGAGGCCGAAGCGATGCGGATTCTCTATGGCGGCAGCGTCAAGCCGGAGAACATCGACGGTCTCATGGCCCGGGAGAACATCGACGGCGCCCTGGTCGGCGGCGCCAGCCTGCAGGCCGAAGACTTCATTCGGATCATGAATTTCGCCCGAAGCGGATGAGCGGTGAAATTCCGGGCATTTTGGGCTTTTTCAACGCGGCATTTTGTGCTACAGTCCTGCGTCGCGCCCAATTCAAGCAAAGGAGCCTTGTCGTAACGCCATGGTCACTTTTCTGGTAGTTTTGCATGTCGTCGTCTGCATCGCCCTGATCGTCATTGTCCTGCTGCAGGGCACTGGCAAGGGAGCCGAGCTCGGAGCCTCTTTCGGCGCCGGCGCTTCGCAGACCGTCTTTGGCGCCACCGGCGGACAGTCGTTCATCGCCAGGCTGACCACCGCCGCCGCCGTCATTTTCATGCTGACAAGCCTCATTCTGGCCTACTTCCACGGCCTGCCCGGTGCCTCGAGCGTTATGCCCGATGTCGTCGCACCCAAGGCCGCCGACAGCGCTCCGGCTGCGGCTCCGACCCCGGCGACGCCGGCGGAAAAAAAATAATTCAAGGCGGTTGACACGCCTGAAGCGAATCTGTATAAATACGTCGCCTGCCGAAGTGGTGGAACTGGTAGACACGCCATCTTGAGGGGGTGGTGGCCATCCGGCCGTGCGAGTTCGAGTCTCGCCTTCGGCACCAGAAAAAGAAAAGCCCGGCTCAATCGAGCCGGGCTTTTTTTGGTCCACCATTTGTGGACCGCGGTCCGCCGGCGAATCGATGACAAATGGAGTAAAGAAAAAGGGACTTGTGACTTGAAATCCCGGCGACGAAAAGGTATGTAGAACAGAACCGTTAGAAATTTCAAGCGGATGTCCACAACCGGCCCGGCGTCGGGCCCCTGAAACAGGCGACAGAAGATGTCCTTTACCGGCGACCTCGAACACCTGCCCATAGTCGACGTCATTCAGCTGCTGCATTCGACCCGCAAGTCGGGCACCCTGACCGTTCAGGGGAACGGCCGGCAGAGCCAGCTGGTCTTCAGCGAAGGCTACATTGTCAGCGCCAACCATTCAAACCTCAGTGTGCGCATCGGCCAGATCCTGGTCGAGATGAAGGCCATCACCCCCGAGGACCGGGAATGGGCTCTCAGGGTCCAGCGGGAAGCGGGCGACCAGCGCAAACCGCTGATCGCCACCCTCATCGAGTCGGGTCGTCTGTCGCGCGAGGACGCCTACCGGGGACTGGAAATCCTCATCGAGCTGACCATCGTCGAAATCCTGACCTGGGAAAGAGGCACTTTCACCCTCGATCTCGACAACAGCGTCATCGCCGACGAATACCGCTATTTTCCGGAAAAGTGTCACCAGGAGATCAATCTCGACACCCAGAACATCCTCATGGACGCCCTGCGCATCTACGACGAAAAGTTGCGCGACGGCGAACTTGCCGACGGGATTTTCGATGACGAACCCGCTCCGCAGCCGACTGACGACACGGCCGGTCAGACAATAACCGCAGCTGCCGAGCGACGGGAAGAGAGCGAAAAGCCCGTGATTTCGGTCGAGGATCTCGGCCTCGACATTCTCGATCGCATCGAGCCCCGCATCCCTGAGGTATTCGCCACCCTCGAAGACAGGGACGAGGCGGAGGAACACCGTCAGGCGGTGACGAAGTTTCTGCCCAAGCTCTCGCCGGCCGACCAGAAGCGCCTGGTCGATTTTCTCACCAGCTACGCCAACAGCCCGGACACCAAGACGGACGGCGCCAAGGTCGACATCCAGCGGCAGGGGGTGGTGCTGTTCAGCCAGGATCCCTTCACCCGGCACACGGCCACCACGGCCTGCCGCCATACCGGATTGATGAGCTTTTCGTCCCAGAGCGAATCGGATCTGGTTCCAATCCTCGATCAGTCGCTGGCAAAGAGCATCATGCCGGTACTGGTGCTCGATGCGCCAGACAGCGACACCACCGGCTTTTCGCCGGAAGAACTCTCCGACCTGCGCCAAAAGATCCGCAGCCGATACCCGGACGTACCCCTGATCCAGATGGGCAACCCCGGTCAGACGATGTTCCTGCTGCAGGCGATCCGCGAAGGCGCCACGGCGGTGCTGCCCAAACCCGACCTGTCGGTGGGAACCGACCGGTTCGTCGACGAGATGATCCTCTTTCTCGAGGCCTTCGCCTGCCTGGTACGGCGGCTCGCGGCGCAACCGTCGGTTCTGGCGGAATCGATCAGGGAGCAGCTGAGCGAACTGCAGGGCCTCAAGGACGCACCCGACGTTTCCTACGCCCTGCTGCGGGTGGTCCGGAAATTCTTTCCCCGAACCCTGACCATGATCGTCTCCTCGCGGGGAATCCACGTCGAAAAATGCCTCGGTTTCGGTGACAGGTTCGACAGCCGCCCCTCTTTGGGGTTCAGTTTTCCGGTAGAAGAAAGAACGGCGCTGGCACAGGTCATCGCCAGCGGCAACATCTTCTTCGCCGAGAGTGAAAATCACGGCCTCGGCCGGCTGTTCGAGCTTGTCGGGGCACCCGCCTCGCGCCGCATCCTGCTGTTGCCGATGAAGGTCCGAGGCCGGGTGGTGTCGATCACCTATGCCGATTTCGGCTGTGACGAACCCAAGCCGATACCGGCGAACATTTTCGAAATCATGGCCAGCCAGGCTGGTCTGTCGCTGGAAAACGCCCTGTTGCGCAAGCAGATCGAGAAACGCAGCGCCTGACGGTAGGACGGTAGCCCTTCACCGTTTCGACATCGGAGTCATTACATGGATGCCAAGACACTTGCACAGATTCTGGAGATCGCTTTTGACAAAAAAGTATCCGACGTTCACTTCGAGATCGACAATCCACCCTTCTTCCGCGGTCGGGGGCAGCTGATCCGCTCCCGGTTGCCGGTGCTGACACCCGAGGACACAGAATTCATCGCCAAAACCATCCTCGCCCAGCACGGCCGCGAGCTGCCGGCGGGACCGGAAGAGATCGACACCTCCTATGCCCTGCCGCACGGCGGACGCTTCCGGGTCAGCATCTTTCGTCAGCGCGGCCATTACGGCATCGTCATGCGGGTCATCCCGCCGTACGTCGGCACCTACAAGGAACTGCACCTGCCTTCGGTGCTCGAGGAGATCGTGCAGGCCCCCAACGGCCTGATCCTGGTGACGGGACCGACCGGAAACGGCAAGTCGACCACCCTGGCCGCCATGCTCAGGGACATGAACGAACGCTTCACCTACAACATCATAACCATCGAAGATCCCGTCGAATTTGTCTTCAAGTCAAACAAGAGTTGCATCGTTCAGCGAGAAATCGGCATCGACACCAGGGGATTTTCCGAGGCGCTGAAAGCCGCCATGCGCATGGACCCGGACGTGATCATGGTCGGCGAGATGCGCGACGCCGAAACCGCCGAAGCCTGCCTGCGGGCGGCTGAAACCGGGCATCTGGTCCTGTCCACCCTGCACACCCAGAGCGCGACCTCGACCATCAGCCGGCTGACCGGCTTCTTTCCGCCGGAGGCCCAGGACATCGTCCTGCAGCGGCTGGCCGAGATCCTGGTGGCGACCATCTCCCTGCGCCTGGTGAAGGACAAATCGGGTGAACACATCCTGCCGGTAGTGGAAATCATGCGCAACACGACCACCATCGAGGCCTGCATTCGCGAAGGACGGCTGGAAGAGATCGAGAAACATATCGAGAACGGCCGGGTCCAGTACCGGATGCAGACCATGGACCAGCACCTCATTCACCTGCTCAAGCACGACATCATCAGCATGGAGCAGGCCAAGAGGGTCAGCCATTCGACCGATCTCGAGCGGAAGCTGACCTTCACCTGAGAGCGGAAGAAGTCATGGCCGGGCGGCTGATCATTCCGGCGTTGCTGGCGGCGTTGTTTCTGCCTTCGGGCGGCGCCGCCATCGAGACCCCGAACAGGGCGTTGGGCGAACGTCTTTTCTCCTCGACGGCCCTGTCGACCAACGGCCGCAGCTGCGCCGGTTGCCATGCCAACGGCAAGGGGCTGCAGGAGATCGCGGCCTACGACGACCCGATGCTGCGCGAGATGATCAACTTCTGCATCCGGGACGCCCTCAAGGGCGAAATGCTCCCGGCCGACTCACAGGAACTCGAATCCCTTCTGCTCTACCTGCGCACCCTCGACCGCTCAACACCTACAAACCGGTAGACGAATTGCGGCCGAAAAAACCGGACACGATCGTTCATTGCATCCACGTTTGAAAAGGATGGAACAGGAAGGGACGGAAGGACTCTTTCCGTTCAGCAGCCGCAACCGCAGTTGTGGCAGACCTTGCGGTATTCGGTGTCGGGGGCGATCATCTCGGGCGCGAAGGCGATGCGGCCGATGCCGCGTTTCAAATCGGCCAGAAAGTCGAGATCGGCGCTGGCGCCGATGACATGCCCGAGACAGGGATTGCCGAGTCCGTCCTGCGATGACCGGAGACGAACGGCGTTGAGCAGGTCACCATAGCCGTTGATGTCGATCACCCGCGAAGAATCCCGCTCGACCTTCAGCCGGATGCCGAGGGGTGCCAGCTCCGCCGTCTGTTCCTCGAGGAAGCTCATCACCTCGTTCCAGTCGAAATGGACCGACCAGTCGCGGCGCGGGAAGCGCATTCCGTAGAAAGCGACGACGATCTCCTTGCCGGCCGTCACGATTCAGACCTCCAGCCAGTCCACCGGGCCGCTCCCCATGCGCAGCAACTCGGGCTGATCGTTGACCAGACTGATGACGGTCGAAGGCTCACCGCTGAGAATGCCGCCGTCGACAACACAGTCGAGCATCCTGCCCATCCGGTCGAATATGTCGTCCGGGTCCTCGATGGTGTCGTTTCCCGACAGATTGGCACTGGTGGTGACCAGCGGATGCCCCAGCTCGCGGACGATGGCCAGGGGGATGGGATGATCGGGGATGCGGATGCCGACCGTCTTCTGCCGTGTCGTCAGCAGATCGGGCACCACGCGGGTGGCCTCGAGAACGAATGTGTAGGGTCCGGGCAGGTGGCGCTTCATCAGCTTGAAGGCGAAGTTGCTTATGTGTGCGTAATTGGCCGCCTCGGACAGGTCGGAACAGATGAAGGAAAAGGGTTTGCGCGGATCGCGCTGCTTGATCTGGTAGATCTTCTTGACACCCTTGCGATTGAAGATGTCGCAGCCGATGCCGTAAACGGTGTCGGTCGGATAGGCGATGACGCCACCCTGCCTGAGGACGTCGACCGTCCGGTTGATCAGGCGTACCTGGGGATTTTCCGGATTGATTCTCAGCAGCATGGGGCACCTTTCGGGTTCAGCCGGGATCGACAGGATGTCTTCCGGAGAATACACCGAGCCGGCGGCTTCGGCAAGTCCCTGCCATCAGCGCCGTGCCGGCAATGCCGCGGTCAGAGAAGGTAGCAGACCCCTTCCAGGCAACGCAGCGCCTGATAGACCCCGTCCACCTGCTGCCGACTGGCGACCGCGACCGTCATGGTGAAGCAGGTATAGCGGCCGCGGGAGCTCTTTCGCTCCGACACCGACAGCCTGCTTCCGCCGACAACGCCACGCGCCCGTTCGATCATGGTGCGGCGAAAAACACCGACATCCGCCCGGTCGGTAAAGACCTTGAACTGGTAATCGCAGGGGAATACCAGCAGTTCTTCCGGCCGTCTGCCGTCAGCCATGGCCCTTCTTCCTTCCCCTGCCGGTATGGCCGAATCCCCCCTCTCCCCGGCGGGTCGGGCTCAGCTCTCCGACCTCGACCAGCCGGGCCTGCACCACAGGAGTGATGACCAGCTGGGCGATGCGGTCCCCGGGATTGACGGTCACCTCGTCCTGACCGAGGTTGATGAGCAGCACGCCCACTTCGCCCCGGTAATCGGAATCGATGGTGCCCGGGGCGTTGACCATGCCCAGGCCGAGCCTTAGCGCCAGGCCGGAACGGGGACGGACCTGCCCCTCGTAGCCGTCGGGAATTTCCATCGCCAGGCCGGTGGGCACCAGGGCCCGTTCTCCGGGCGCCAGCACCATGGGGACGTCCGGGCAGGCGTACAGATCCATGCCGGCCGCTCCGGGAGTCATGTATTCGGGAAGAATGGCTTCGTCTCGAAGCCGCCTGATTCTGACTGTCGGTATCTTCATCGTTCAGATGGTCAGAGAAAAATCGGACAGGGAAAGGCGCTCGGCGTCGACCTGCCCCAGAACCTGCAGATTCAGGCTCGCATCCTCCAGGATCCGGCCGGCGAGCTCAAGAACGTCCTCGGCCCCGACACGGTCGAAGGCGGCGAGCACCTGGTCGATGTCCGGCTGCTGTCCGAGATAGAGCTGGTTCTTGGCGAGCCGGGTCATGCGGTTGTCGGTGCTTTCGAGGGAAAGAACCAGATTCCCCTTCAGCCGTTCGCGGGTATCGTCGAGCAGCCCCCGGTCGACCGGCTGCGCCTTGAGGTTGCGCAGCTCCTGCAGAACCAGCTCGATCGTCCGCTCGAAATCGTCCGGAGCGGTAGCAGTGTAGACGACCAGGCTGCCGGTATCGATATGGGTGCTCAGGTAGCTGTAGATCGAATAGGCCAGCCCGTGTTCCTCGCGGATCGACTGGAAGAGCCGCGAACTCATGCCGCCGCCGAGGATGGCGTTGAGCAGAAAACAGGCGAATCTGTCGGGATGGGCCTGCGACACGGCCGAAGTGCCGAGGCAGAAGTGGACCTGTTC
The DNA here is from genome assembly GCF_008124615.1 of Geothermobacter ehrlichii. NCBI lineage: Bacteria > Pseudomonadati > Thermodesulfobacteriota > Desulfuromonadia > Desulfuromonadales > Geothermobacteraceae > Geothermobacter > Geothermobacter ehrlichii. The sequence continues at coordinate 258,620 of NZ_VNIB01000002.1, read as the reverse complement.
GATGGGCCGCTTCTCGACGGCGATCTTCGGACTCGGCGCGGGCGGCGGATCGACCAGGTCGATTTCGCCGACGGGCATTTCCGCCAGCAGCTCTTCGACCGCGGCGACCAGTTCCTCGTGCTGCACGTCACCGGCGGCGCAGACCATCAGCTTGTCGGCGGTAAAATGACCGCCGAAATAGCCGACAATCTGCTCCCGGTCGAAACTGCCGACGTTCCCGGCGCTTCCCGACGTCGGCATGCCGAGGGGATGCCCCTGCCAGAAAAGCTGGCTGTAAAGGTCGTGGATGCAGTCTTCCGGCGTCTCCTCGACCATGTGGAGTTCCTGGAGGACGACCCGTCTTTCCTTGTCGATTTCCCGGGCGTCGAAGCGCGAATTGAGCAGGATATCGGAGAGCAGATCCATGGCCAGGGGGAGCTTGTCCCCCTGGACCTTGGCGTAGAGGCAACAGAATTCCCTGCTGGTGAAGGCGTTGAGAAAACCACCGACGGCGTCCATTTCCCGGGCGATGGCGTGGGCACTCCGGCTGGACGTGCCGCGAAAGAGCATGTGCTCGATGAAATGGGTGATGCCGTTCAGCTCCGGCGGTTCATGCCGGGAGCCGCTCCGAAACCAATATCCGAGAGAGACGGAGCGGACACCCGGCATGTTTTCGGACAGGACGAGAATCCCGTTATCGAGACGGGTCGACCTTATCATGCCCGGCAATCGAGATCAGGCCTCGGGCAGCTTTTCGCCGAGGGCTTCCTTGCGGGAGAGCTTGATCTTGCCCTGCTTGTCGATGCCGATGCACTTGACGAGAATTTCGTCTCCCTCCTTGACCACGTCGGTAACGGAACGGACCCTCTCCTTGGCCAGCTCGGAGATGTGAACCAGTCCGTCGGTGCCGGGAAGGATCTCGACAAAGGCGCCGAACTCCATGATCCGCTTGACGGTCCCCTTGTAGAGCTGGCCGACTTCCGGTTCGGCGGTCAGTTCCTTGACCATCCGCACCGCGGCCTTGGCCGCCTCCTCGTCGGTGGCGAAGATGTTGACGCGGCCGCTGTCGTCGATGTCGATCTGGCAGCCGGTGGCGTCGATGATGCCGCGGATGGTCTTGCCGCCCGGGCCGATGATGGTGCGCACCTGCTCCGACTTGACCTGAACCGTGGTGATGCGCGGCGCATAGGGCGACAGCTCGGGGCGCGGCCGGTCGATGGCCTTGGCCATTTCGCCGAGAATGTGGATGCGCCCTTCCCGCGCCTGCTGCAGGGCCCGCTTCATGATGTCGCGGTCGACGCCGGAGATCTTGATGTCCATCTGCAGCGCGGCGACGCCCTCGGCGGTGCCGGTGACCTTGAAATCCATGTCGCCGAGATGGTCCTCGTCGCCGAGAATGTCGGACAGCACCACGACGTCGTCCCCTTCCTTGATCAGGCCCATGGCGATGCCGGCGATGGCATTCTTGACCGGCACGCCGCCGTCCATCAGGGCCAGGGAAGCGCCGCAGACGCTGGCCATAGAGGAAGAACCGTTCGACTCGAGGATGTCCGACACCAGCCGGATGGTATAGCTGAAGTCCTCATGCTTCGGCAGGATGCTGGCGACCGAACGCTCGGCGAGGAAACCGTGCCCGATCTCGCGCCGCCCGGGGAAAAGACGCATGCTGGTTTCGCCGACGCAGAACGGCGGGAAATTGTAGTGCAGCATGAACTGCTTGTATTCCATCCCCTGCACATTGTCGAGGCGCTGCTCGTCCATGGCGGTGCCGAGAGCCAGGGCCACCAGCGCCTGGGTTTCGCCGCGGGTGAAAAGGGCGCTGCCGTGGGCTCTGGGGAGCACTCCGACCTCGCAGCTGATGGGACGCACGGTGGTGAAATCCCGGCCGTCGATGCGCACCTTTTCCTGAACGATCATGCGCCGCACCAGCTCCTTGGACAGGGAGCCGAGAATGGCGGAAACCTCTTCGGCCCGTTCGGCATACTCCTCGCCGAGAGCCTCGAGCACATCCTGCTTGACCTGGTCGATGGCCGCGTAGCGCTCCTGCTTGGTGCGAATCCGGATCGCCTGGTTCATCGGCCCTTCGGCCATCTCGCGCACCCGTGTTTCGAGCTCGAGATCGGTTTCCGGGCTCTCGAAGGGGCGCTTCTCCTTGCCGGCGGCCTTCTGCAGTTCTTCCTGCAGGTCGATCAGGGGCTGCAGCGCCTGATGACCGAAGAAGATGGCCTCGAGCATGTCCTCCTCGGAGACGAGGTCGGCCTCGCCCTCGACCATAATGACGGCGTCACGGCTGCCGGAGACAACGATCTCGAGATCGCTCTCAGCGCGCTGGGCGTTGGTCGGGTTGGCGATCAGCCGGCCGTCGACCCGCCCGACACGGACGGCGGCGATGGGGCCGTCAAAGGGGATGTCGGACACCACGACGGCGGCCGAGGCGGCGACCATGGCCAGGGTATCGGGATCGTTGACCAGGTCGGCGGAGATGACCGTCGGCATGATCTGGGTCTCAAAGAGATAGCCCTTGGGAAAGAGCGGCCGCATCGGACGGTCGATCAGCCGGCAGATGAGGGTTTCGCGTTCGGTGGTGCCGCGCTCGCGACGGAAGAAGGAACCGGGAATCTTCCCGGCGGCGTAGAACTTTTCCTGGTAATTGACGGTCAGCGGGAAGAAGTCCTGCCCTTCCCGCATCTTCTTGGCGGAAACGGCGGTACAGAGTACCTTGGTTCCCCCGTAGGTGATAACGACAGCTCCGTCTGCCTGGCGGGCCATTTTGCCCGTTTCCAGGATCAGGGGCTGGCCATTGAAGTCGATCTGAACCTTCTGATAGGCCATGAATATCCTCCTCAAACCTTGTGGGTTGTGGCATGCGCAGAGGACGGCAGGTTCCCCGGGCTGGAACTGATTTCGGCTTGAAGGAGGATGGCCTGAGACAGAATCCGTACCCGCGAGGTGGCACGGAACCCTCTCTTAGGACAACCTCCCCGCCCCTGAAACAGGAAGGGCAGCCGCCCTTCGTCCAGACGAAGAACCTGCTGCCCGCTTAACGACGGATGCCGAGTTCCTTGATGATTGCGCGGTACCGCTCGACGTCTTTGCGCTTGAGATAGTCGAGCAGGCGTCTGCGCTGACCGACGATCTTCAGCAGACCACGACGGGAATGGTGATCCTTCTTGTGGGTGCGAAAGTGTTCGGTCAGGTAGTTGATCCGTTCCGAAAGAAGGGCGATCTGAACTTCCGGTGAACCGGTATCCCCTTCATGCTTCTGGAATTTGGCGATAATGTTCTGTTTCTGTTCCGTGGCGAGCACCTTGCCACCTCCTTTGACTTGGTTTTGATTGGGACGCCCGGTCATGCGGCGCCGAAACATCGGGACTTTTATCACAAAACCCCTACCCTGTAAAGCAGTTAAGGGGCACTGAAAACCTTTCGCAGCCGCAGTCGGCAACCGTTGTTTCCGTCGTCGACGCAGCGGTATTCCGCCACGGCGGCCAGCCGGTCCCCGTAGGCCAGACAGACGGTGGCCGGCGATGACAGCGACTCGGGCAGGACGATCTGGCCGGGAGCTGGAAGCCGGCCGTTGCAGACATGGCGAAAACCCTCATCGTCGAGCCGGGCGACGGGATAACCGGCCATCGCCTGCAGGGGGGAATGAAGCTGGCGACGCAGTCGCTCCCGGTCCATCGTCTCGAGCTCGTCGAACCGCAGGGCGGCGTCGACATGAAAGGCGCCGGCGGCCAACCGGCGCAGGGTCCTCAGGTGCGCTCCGCAGCCGAGGGCCTGGCCGATGTCGTGCGCCAGGGTCCGAACGTAGGTTCCCTTGGAGCAGTGCACTTCGAAGCTGACATCGTACCCCTGAACAGCCCCGAGACGCAACGCATGGATCTGCACCCGGCGCGGCCGGCGATCGACTTCCTCGCCCCGGCGCGCCAGCTTGTAGAGCGGTACGCCGTCCTTCTTGAGCGCCGAGTACATCGGCGGCGTCTGCTCGATCTCGCCGACGAAACGGGGCAGCACCTCCTCGAGCCGGGCAATGACCTCTTCGTCGGGCCTGGTTTCGCAGACGATCCGGCCGGTCAGATCCTGGGTGTCAGTCTGCTGACCGAGCCGCATGGTGGCCCGGTAGATCTTGTCCTCGCCGAGCAGGTACTCGAGCAACCGGGTCGCGCTGCCAAGAGCGACGGTCAGCAGTCCGCTGGCGAAGGGATCAAGCGTGCCCCCGTGCCCCACCCTTTTGACGCCGGCGATGCGGCGCACACGACGGATGACGTCGAAGGAGCTGACGCCTTCGGGTTTGTCGATCAGCAGCAGCCCGTCCATCAGAGTGCAGCGAGAACCGGAGTCAGAAGGCGGGAGACTTTCTGCTTGACCAGGTCGATGGAGCCGTCGACCAAAGCACCGGCGGCATTGTGATGACCGCCGCCGCCAAGCTGACGGGCAATGGCGCCGACATCGACGCGGCCGCGGGAGCGGAAACCGACCTTGAACCGGTTTTCGTCGACCTGGCGGTAGAACAGGGCGACCTCGACCCCCTCGATCGACCGGGGATAGTTGACGAAGCGATCGGTATGTTCGGCCGAGGCTCCGGCCATCTGGTACATGTCGAGGGTTACGGTCAGCGAGGCGTACCGGCCGCAGGGCGACACTTCGAGAGTGCCGAGCGCCATACCGAGCAGATGGAGCCGTTCCTCGGGCTGGCTTTCATAGAGCCGGGAAGAAATCTCCCAGGGGTCGACGCCGAGCTCGATCATCCTGCCGGCGACCTCAAAAGCTTCCCGGTCGGCGTTCGAATAGCGGAAGGAACCGGTGTCGGAAAGAATGGCGGTATAGACGCAGGTGGCCACCGGCAGATCGAAGGTGTAGTTCATGAAGGCGAGAATCCGGTAGACCAGCACCCCGGTCGCGCAGGCCCGCACGTCGACATAGTTGACGGCGCCGAAAGATTCCGAATACGGATGATGATCGATATTGACCAGCAGCCGGCAGTGCTCCTTCAGATGGCTGCCGGCCCGGTCGAGACTGCCGGCGTCGAGGATGAAGCCGACATCAAAACGGCTGCCGGCTTCCAGGGTCGTGACCAGGGCGTCGCAGCCCGGCAGAAACTGCAGGTCGACGGGGGGATGGTCCTGATTGTAGGCGACGACCTCCTTGCCCATGGATTTCAGGGCGTTGGCGAGGGCCAGGGTGGCTGCCAGAGCGTCGCCGTCGGGCTTGCCGTGAGCGGCGACCAGAAACCGCCGGTTGTCCCGGATCAGCTCAGCTATCTTCCGAACCATCAGCCCCTTCCTCGCGCAGAGAACGCAGCAGCTCCTCGATGCGGTTTCCCCTTTCCAGCGAGTGGTCGTAGCGGAACGACAACTCGGGCACGGTTCGCATGTGCAGGCGCTTGCCGAGTTGCCGGCGGATGAATCCGACCGCGCGCTCCAGCGCCGCCGCCGAATCGCGGCGCGCGTCTTCGTCGCCGACGACGGTGAAGTAGACGCGGGCGAACTGGACATCGGTGGTGACATCGATACCGGTGATGGTGACAAAGCCCAGTCGCGGGTCCTTCAGCTCGAACTGCACCATCCGGGAAATCTCCTGGTGCAGCACTTCGGCAACTCTCTGTGAACGATGATATTCCAAATTCGGCATCCGTCTAGAAACTCAGGATCTCGGCCCGGCGCTCGCCGAGGTCGGCGAGGCCGGACCCTTCGATCTCTGCCTCGATCTTTTCGAAAAGCGCTTCGATCTGGCCGCGCTCGACGGCGACGACGCTGAAGCCGAGCGCGGCTCTCTGCCAGCTGTCGTAAAGGCCGACTTCGGCGGCGCTCACCGGGAAACGGTTGCGCAGGCGGCCCAGAATCTTTCTGACCACCGCCCTCTTCCCCTTGAGGCTGGCGACCTGGTAGATATTCAGGTCGAGCTGCAGCACACCGACAAGCATCGATCAACCTTCGAGGGTGGTCTTGACCTCTTCGATCTCGAATGCCTCGATGATGTCACCGACCTTGATGTCGTTGTAGTTCTCCAGGCCGATGCCGCACTCGTAGCCGGCCGCCACCTCGCGGGCATCGTCCTTGAACCGCTTGAGGCTGCTCAGCTTGCCCTCGTAGATCACCACGCTGTCGCGCACCAGGCGGACATGCGCGTTGCGGGTGACCTTGCCCTCGAGGACATAGCAGCCGGCGATGGTGCCGATCTTGGAGATATGGAAGGTCTCGCGCACCTCGACCCGGCCGAGTTCCACTTCCTTCATGGTCGGCGCCAGCAGACCCTCCATGGCGTTCTTGATGTCGGCCACGGCGTCGTAGATGATGTTGTAGAGCCGGATGTCGACCCCCTCGGCCTCGGCCATGGTCGCTGCCTTCGGCTCGGGACGGACATTGAAACCGAGCACGATGGCGTCGGACGCCGAAGCCAGGCTGATGTCGCTCTCGGTGATGCCACCGACGGCGGTGTGGATGACCACCAGCCGGCACTCGTCGGTCGACAGCTTGAGCAGCGATTCCCGGACCGCCTCGACCGAACCCTGGACGTCGGCCTTGATGATGACCTTGAGTTCCTTGACGTCTCCCTGCTGGATGCGGGCGTAGAGCTGCTCGAGGGAGATCTTGCTCGTCTTGGCCAGCTCGGCTTCGCGCAGCTTCTGGGCCCGGTGCTGGGCGACCTCCTTGGCCGACTTCTCGTCCTTCACCGCATGGAAGGTGTCGCCGGCGTCGGGTACGCCGGAAAGGCCGGTGATCTCGACCGGGGTGGAGGGGGCGGCTTCCTTGAGCTGTTCGCCGCGGTCATTGATCATGGTCCGCACCCGGCCCCAGTGGATGCCGGAGACGATCGGATCGCCAACCCTGAGGGTACCGGCCTGGACCAGCACCGTGGCCACCGGGCCGCGGCCACGGTCGAGACGGGCTTCGACCACCGCGCCCGAGGCACGCTTGTTCGGGTTGGCCTTCAGCTCGAGCACCTCGGCCTGCAGCAGGATCATTTCCAGCAGACCGTCGATGTTGATCTTCTCCTTGGCCGAAACCTCGACGAAGATGGTGTCGCCGCCCCACTCCTCGGGAACGAGCTCGAACTCGGTCAACTCCTGCTTGACCTTGTCCGGGTTGGCGCCCGGCTTGTCGATCTTGTTGACGGCGACGACGATGGGAACGCCGGCCGCCTTGGCGTGGTTGATGGCCTCCTTGGTCTGCGGCATGACGCCGTCATCGGCGGCGACGACCAGCACGACGATGTCGGTCACCTTGGCGCCGCGGGCGCGCATGGCGGTAAAGGCCTCGTGGCCCGGCGTATCAAGGAAGGCGATCTTCCGTCCGTCGAGTTCGACGTCGTAGGCGCCGATATGCTGGGTGATGCCGCCGGCCTCGCCGGCAATGACGTTGGTTTCGCGAATGGCGTCGAGCAGGCTGGTCTTGCCGTGGTCGACATGGCCCATGATGGTGACCACCGGCGGCCTTTCGACCAGGTCCTCCAGCTTGTCCTCGGTCTGGGAGCCATCGGCCTCGACATTGAGGATCGCCTCCTCGTCGAAACCGACGTTTTCGACTTCATAGTTGAACTCAGCGGCGAGAATCTCCGCAGTCTCGAAGTCGAGGGGATGGTTGATGGTCACCATGTTCCCCATGCTCATCAGCTCGCGGATGAGATCGTTCGCCTTGACCCCCATGCGCTTGGCCAGCTCACCGACAGTGATGGCGTCGGCGATGCGGATCTTGCGCTTGATCGCCTTCGAGACGGTGATCTCGGTCTTTTTCGGCTGTTTGGACGCCTTCTTGAGCTTCCGGTAGCGCTCACCGCGCTCCGGCTCGAAGACCTCCATTCTCGCTCTCTTGCTGCGGCGATCTCCCCGGCGGTCGGCGAACTGGTCGGCACCCTTGCCCTTTTTCTTCTTCTTGCCGCGGCCTTCCTTGCCCGGTGCCTGAAGATCCGCCGGCGCAGGCACCGGCGTGACCACCTGCCGGGCGGGACGGCCGCCCGCCGGGCGTGCCGGCTTGCCGGTACGGTCGCGCTTGCCGGCCGACGGGGTGCCGACCACACTCTGCGGCAGCTCGACGCGGCCCAGAATCTTGGCCCTGTTGGCGGTGACCTTGGTCGGTTCCTCGACGACGATACGGGCGGGACCGGGCTCTTCCGTCTTCGGCGCTGCCTCCTTCGCCGGTTCCTCGACGGCCGGTGCAGGGGTTTCTTCGGGCGTCGCGGCCTTGGCGGCTTCGGCTTCGGCTTCAGCTTCAGCTTCGGTCTTGGCGACCGGTTCGGCCGGCGCGGGTTCTTCTTTGGCAGCAGCGGGTTTTTCGGCGGCAGGCGCGGCCTCGGCGGATACCGGCTCGACAGCCCTGGGTTCGGCCGGCTTCTCGGCAGGAACCTCGGCAACCTCGGGCGCCTTGCCCGCTTCGGCTTCGGCTTCGGCCTTTTGCACAGCCTTCTCTTCGGCTTTCGCTTCCTTCTTGACCGCGGGTGCCTTCTCCTTGCGGCGTCGACGGATGATTCCGGACGAAATCCTCCTCTCCTCGATCTCGGGAGCCTCGGTTTCCTTCGGGGCCTGATCCGCCTCCAGCTGCTGGACATCACTTTCGTCGAGCATGCTCATGTGCGTCTTGGCTTCGACCCCGGCCTTTTTGAGCCGGGCCAACAGCTCCTTGTTTTCGAGACCCAGTTTCGCCGCCAGTTCGTAAACCCTGATTTTTGACATCAACTATCCCCTGCTATGGTATTGAACCTGCTCAGTTCTCTTGAAAGCGCATCTGCAACCGAACCCGGCCTGATCCCCATCACGCTGCACTCGGCCCGGCCGAGAATCCGTCCGATGTCGGCCTTGGCGAGCCAGTCCGGATAGAAGAATCCGACCTCTCCCCGTTTCCGCTCAACTTTCTCCCTGATGCCGGGAGAAATGTCCCTGGCGATGACAACCAGCGCCAGATCGTTCCCTCTGGCCAGACTGTCGGTGACCAGGTTGCTGCCGACCACCACCTGCCCCGCCTTGCGGGCCATGCCCAGCAGGCTGGATATCTTGTCCCGGATCTGTCCGGCCAGCTGCTCCCGAAGGTCCTGCGCGTCGGCCCTGATCCCCTCCCGGCGAAAGGCCCGGGAAAGCCGACCGGGAACCACCGCTCTGGCGATGCATTCCCCGTTCGGACAGACATAGGCGCCGCGTCCGGGCAGCCGACCGCGGTAATCGACCAGCAGCCGGTCGTCGGGAGCGGCGACCAGGCGGATCAGCCTGTCCTGATCGAAGGACTCCCGACATCCGAGACAGGTTCGCTGCGGCCGCCTCCGCACGCCCACCGATCCTAGTCCTCTTCCCCCGCCGCCTCATCGGCGGCGTCAAAGGCGCCGGCCGCGCTCAAGCTCTCGATCAGTTCCCCCTTGCTCATGCCGCTGCGCCCCGGAATCTGGTACTGCTTGGCCAGCTCGTAAAGCTGGTCGCGGGTCATCTCCTCGGGGTCGAGGCCGCCGCCGGTTTCCTCGTCGACAGATTCAGGCAGCTCGCCTCCGGCGCCCTCCGCCGCATCGACATCGGCATCGGCGTAGTCCTCCTCCAGCTCCTCTTCCAGCTCGGCCTCGGCCTCGGCCTCGGCCTCGGCGGCGGCGGTTTCGCTCTTGATGTCGATCTTCCACTCGGTCAGGCGCGCCGCCAGCCGCACGTTCTGCCCCTTCTTGCCGATGGCCAGCGACAGCTGGTCGTCGGGAACGATCACTTCCAGGGCCTTCTCCTCGTTGTCGACATAGACGCGCGTCACTTCCGCCGGCGACAGCGCGGCGCAGGCGAAACGGGCGACATCGGGCGTCCACGGAATGATGTCGATCTTCTCGCCACGCAGCTCCGAAACCACATTCTGCACCCTGGAGCCCCGCATGCCGACACAGGCACCCACCGGATCGACGTCGGGGTCGTGCGAAACAACGGCGATCTTGGACCGGCTGCCGGGCTCGCGGGCGACGCCGACGATCTCGACGATCCCCTCGCTGATCTCCGGCACCTCGGTGCGGAACAGGGCCTCGACCAGCCCCGGAGCGGTCCGCGACAGGATGATCTGCGGCCCCTTGGTGGCCATGCGGACGTCGATGACATAGGCCCGGACACGATCGCCCTGGCGGTAGTTTTCCCGCGGCACCTGCTCCCGGTGCGGCAGCAGCGCCTCGGCCTTGCCGAGGTCGACGATCAGATCGCCGCGCTCGTAGCGGCGGACAATGCCGTTGACCAGCTCGCCGACACGGTCCTTGAACTCGTTGTAGATCCCTTCCCGTTCGGCCTCGCGGACCTTCTGGATGATGACCTGCTTGGCCGTCTGGGCGGCGATGCGGCTGAAGCCGGAAGCGTCCATCTTCATCCCCAGCGAGTCGCCGACCTCGACTTCGGGGTCGATCTCGCGCGCCTCCTCGAGGTCGATCTCCTTGTAGGAATCCTCGACTTCCTCGACGACCGTCACGAACTCGAAAAGCTCGACCTCACCAAGCTCCTCGTTGTAGTGAGCCTCGAGGTCCCGGGTGTTGCGATACTTCTTGTTGGCCGCGGAAAGGATGGCCGCCTCGAGCGCTTCGATCAGGACGGCCCGATCGATACCCTTGTCCTTGACGACCTGGTCGATGATCTGATTCAGGTTCTGCTCCATCAATTCCCCCTGCACCCTGGCGGGTTGCAACGTGATATTTATGCTCTAAAACTGCGGGTCGAGATTGGCGCCGGCGACCTGGTCGTAGGTGAAGACCGCCTCGCCGCCCCGCTTGTCCTGGAATTCGATGCGAAACCGCTCTTCGTCGGCTTCCTTCAGAATGCCGACGAAGGTCTTCCTTTCGTGCCCCCTGCCGTCGGGATCGAGCCGCTCGTAGGTCTTCACCTTGATCCACTCATCCCGAAAGCGGATGAAATCCGCCGGCTTCTTCAGGGGGCGGTCGAGACCGGGTGAGGAAACCTCGAGACGATAGGCGTGCGGAATGATATCCTCGGTCTCGATGACCGGGTCGATTTCCCGGCTCAAATCGGCACAGTCGTCCAGGGTCACACCGCCATCCTTGTCGATGAAGATCCGCAGGACCCAGCTAGACCCCTCCCGCCGATATTCGACCTCGACCAGTTCCAGACCGAAATCCTCGACGATCGGCGAGATCAGCGCGACGATACGCTCCTCGATCAACGTCCCCTGCACCATGTTCTTTCCCAAAATAAAAAAAGCGAGCCGGAAGCTCACTTTTCTAGTGAACGTTTAAACAGGCATTTTCTAGCACGCCGCGCGCAGGATTGCAAGAAAAAACGGCGACCAGCCCCACGGCTGCGGCGCGCAGCCGCAGCCGGAAACGTCCGCCCCGTTTTATTCGGCAGCCTGGTCCGTCAGCTGGCAGACGCTCTCGAAATGATAGGTCTGCGGAAACAGGTCGAGACAGACAGCCCGGCGCAGCCGGTAACCCTGCCCCAGCAGGGGCGCGAGGTCGCGCGCCAGGGTGGTCGGATCGCAGGAAACATAGACGATGCGGCGCGGCCGGAGGCGCAGCAGCGCCCTGATGCAGTCGATGGCTCCGGCGCGCGGCGGATCGAGAACCACCACGTCGGGCGCCCGGTCGAGGGAGGCTACATGACGGCCGGCGTCGCGGGCGATGAAACGCGCGTTCGATATCCCGTTGCGGCGGGCGTTCTCCACGGCCTTTTCGACCGACGGAGCGAAATCCTCGACCCCTGTCGCCTCCCGGCATCTCCGCGCCAGCGGCAGCGTCAGGTTGCCGACCCCGCAGAAAAGGTCGAGCACCGATTCGTCCCCCCGCAAATCGCAGTAGTCGATCACCGTGCGCACCAGATGTCGGTTCTGCTCGAGATTGACCTGAAAGAAACCGCCGACAACCGTTTCCAGCACCAGCGGCGGCTCGTCGACGACAATGGCCGGAACCTCTCCGGCCGCAACCGGTCGCAACGTGGCCTTCCGGCCCCGCTGCAGCCAGAGACCGAATCCCCGGTCGCGGGCCGAGGCGACAACGGCCGGCGGCACCTGCTGGCCGGCCAGCAGGTGCAGGATGACGGTCGGCGCACCCCGGTCGCCGACGGCGACGTCGACCTGCGGAATCCTGTCCGGACGGGGAAAACGTTCGATGACCGTACGCAGCCAGGCATGAACGGCATCGGCGGCCGAAGCGGCGATCCTGCAGCTCGCCACGTCATGGACGAAATGGCTTCCCCGGCCGTAGAAGCCGATCTGGCAGCCTTGCGGGACGAAATGACACTTGTACTGCACGCGGTGGCGATAGCGCCAGGCCGAAGGCGCAGCGACCGCCGGCTCGACCGGCAGATCGTCGCGCCGCAGTTCACGCTGCAGGATCTGGCGGAACAGCCGGTCCTTGAAGGTGACCTGCTCGGGATAGGCGATATGCTGCCACTGGCAGCCGCCGCAGCGACCGAAAACCGGACAGGGAGGCGCGCTGTAGCCTGGGCCGCGCTGCAGCCAGGCGACCGCCTCGGCCCGCAGATAACGCTTCTTCCGCTGCACGACCCGGCAGCGGACGACATCGCCCGGCAGGGTGAAGGGAACGAACACCGCCTGCCCTTCGTAGCGGCCAACCCCGTCGCCGCCATAGGCGAGGCTGTCGATGACGATCTCCATCAGGCGACCGGCCGCGGACCCTTCTGTCGTTCCTGCACGCTCTTGCGGACGAATTTTCCGGGGAAATCCGGCTTGTTCATGTAGCCGGCGGCGGTGGCAAGGAAGGACGCGACCAGCTCGTCGCGCACCGATGCGACCTGTGAACCGGGAACGCCCATCCGCTCGAGGCTCTTTTCGAAGCAGACAACGTCGCCCAGCCAGCGCCGGGCCCGGTCACAGGCGCGGTCGGGATCGCGCTCGTCGAGAAAGAATTCCCGGCGGACCGGTATCTCCATGCGCACAACCACCCTGATCCGGTGGTAGTCGCCGTAGTAGCGGTTCGAGCGGTCGTAGAACCGCAGACTGAATCCGTCGCCGATCGGCTCCACCCGGAAAGGTTCACCCAGATTTCCGTGCATGGTTCTGTTCAGGCCCCCTTGTGCAGTTTTCTCCGTTCACCCTCGACCCAGTCGATCCGGCTCATCAGCCCCCGAAGAATCCGCACCTCCCGCGAAGAGAGCCCGGCCCGGCCGAAGATCTGCCGCAGGGCGCGTAGGATGTGGTCCGGGTTCTGCCGGTCGAGAAAATCGATGTCGAGCAGGGTCCGCCGCATGTGGGCGTACATCTGTTCCAGCTCTTCGTTCGCCGCCAGTTTTCTGCCGCCGGCGGCGAGCCCGGCCGCCCTCGCCCGGGCCCGGGATGCTTCATACAGCGTCACGGCCACCGCCTGGGCAAGGTTCATCGACTTGACCGGCCCGCAGGTCGGAATGGTCATCAGGCGCTGGCAGAGGTCAAGTTCTTCGTTGAAAAGGCCGTGATCCTCTCGTCCGAACACCAGCCCGACCCGGCCGCCGGGAGCCTGCTCGAGACAGAGACCGGCGGCCTGCTCGGGATGCAGCAGATTCTCCCTGTATTTGCCGAACCTTCTCGTGGTGCCGATACTGAGGCTGCAGTCGGCCAGGGCCGCCTCCAGCGAGTCGAAACATTCGGCGCTTTCGAGCAGAAAGGAGGCCTTGACCGCCATTTTTCGGGCCGGATCGGAAAGATGGTCGGCCTGGGGATTGACCAGCCGCAGCCGGCCCAGACCGAAGTTGGCCATGACCCGGCAGACCGATCCGATATTCAGGGCCCCCTTGGGCTCCACCAGAACGACGGCGATGTGGTCGAGTGATGTCATGTCGTTCATCCGAGATCTCCAAGCCGGGCCTGCACCGCGGCGATGGCCGCCATGGCGGCGGTCTCCGTGCGCAACAGCCGGGGGCCAAGGGAAACGGGCACGATCCCCAGCTGCCTGGCCTCTTCCACCTCTTCGGGAGTAAAGCCGCCCTCCGGACCGATGATCAGGGCGACCCGGCGCGGCCGTTCGTCGCGCAGGATCTCGCCCAGCCGCCAGCCGCATTCCTTTTCGTAAAGCAGAAGGGCGAGATCGGCCTGGTGGGCCTGGTACAGCACCTGGTCCCAGCCGGTGACCGCGGTCAGGCAGGGCAGTTCGGCGCGGCGGCACTGTCGGGCCGCCCGCAGCAGCACATGCGGCCAGCGATGCGACTTTTTCTGCCGGGCGTCCCGCTGTTCCAGAGTAATCGACCGGCACGACTCGAAGGGTACGATCCTGCCGACGCCGAGTTCGGTTGCCTTTTCGAGAACCAGCTCGAACCGCTCCCGCTCCGGCAGCGCCTGGTAGAGGTCGATTCTGAGCGGGCTTTCGGGCGACTGCGGCAGCTGCTCGAAAGGGACGAGAAAGGGTCCGGCGTCGGCCAGGCCGTAGCGTACCCGCCACGCCGTTCCCTCGGGATCGAGGGCGGTGAAAATCTCCCCCGGCCGGGCCTGCCAGATTTCGAGGGCCGCCCGCAGCGAGGCCCCGACGGCGATCCGTTCTTCGGCACGGGGGACGGAATCGAGCAGCAGCCGGCTGCCTTCCCCGCCGTCATTCAAGCATCGCAGGCTCAAATCCGGCCTCCCTGTATTGTCTGAACCGCTGTCGCGACCGTTGCCGGGCCGCCTCGTCATGGGTTTCGGCAAAGTCGACCACCGTTTCGAACTGGCGCATGAAATCGATCTCGCAGGGACGGCCCATCACCAGCACACCGGCATTGTTGGCGTTTCTCGTCCGGCAGGAAATGACCACCGGCTCGTCATGGCATTCGACGGCGCCGTTGTCGTAGACATGGGGCAGAAAGGACCCCTTGTTCCAGGTCCACATGAAACGGTCGAGGGTCACGCCCTGGTTCTCGTCCGCGACCATGACCAGGACCCTCTTGCCCTGCAGAAAGAAACGTTCCGCCACTCGGCACAGATGCAGCGCCTTTTCCGGCCGGTCGAGCTTGCAGAAAAATACCCGGGTCATAAAGCGTCCTCCGCAGACGGGCGCACGTTAGCAGAGAGCCTCCGCAGCGTCAATCGCGAACGAAGCGCCACGGAAACCGGCACGGGATATCCCGCTAAAATGCTGGAGCCCGCCGGTCGATATGGTAGATTGTAACCTGAGTCACCAACCCGCAGGATGGAGAACGCAAAAAATGGCGACATCAATCCGGATTTTGTCGGTTGTGCTGCTGGCGGCCCTGTTACTGACGGGCTGCGGTCACGTGCTGCCTGAAGCCGCCCTCGAGAGGGTGGACGCCGGCATCGACTTCGCGGCGCTGCAGCGCGACCCGGCGCAGTACAAAGGCAGAACCGTGCTTCTGGGCGGGGTGATTCTCGGCCTCGATACGGGAAAAGACGACGCCACCGTCGAGGTGCTGAACTGGCACCTCGACCGCCGGGGCGAACCCTTTGCCCAGGACGAGGCCGGAGGCCGCTTTCTGGTTCGCACCGACCGCTGGCTTGATCCGGCCATCTACATGCCGGGGCGACTGATCACCCTCGTCGGCGAGGTCGAAGGCGTCGAGACCCGTGAGCTGTACGGAACCGACTACCGCTATCCGGTCGTTCGGCTGCGAGAAAACCATGTATGGGAGCCGCCCTACGATTTCCACCCCGGCCGCCGCGTCAATCCCTACGCGCCGTCCTACGTGCTGCCGCCGGGGACGGACAATCCCTACAATCCCGGCTACGCCCCCTACCCCTGGTCCCCGTACTACCTGAGGACCCACTGAGCTGTTTCCGGGCCTGCTGCGGCGGAAGCAGCGGACTAGCGGCCGAGCAGCGCCGCGAACAGTTCGACGCCGCTGGCGTAGAACAGGTCCGACTCCCTGGCGTTGCGCTCGCTGTAGCCCGAATGCCCCGATTCGCGGGGGCTGGTTGAATCATACAGAATGAAGGGAACCGGATCGGCGGTGTGGGTCATTTTTTCGACCGGCGTCGGATGGTCCGGCAGCACGGCGAGCCGGAAATCGTGCCGTCCCTGCAGCCCCTCGACGATGGCGCCGACGATCTCCCGGTCGAAATCCTCGATCGCCCTGATCTTGTGCTCGAGGTTTCCCGAATGGGCGGCTTCGTCAGGGGCTTCGACATGAACGTAGACGAAATCCTTCTCCTCCAGGGCGGCAAGAGCCGCCTCGGCCTTGCCGCGATAGTTGGTGTCGATATAGCCGGTGGCGCCGGGAACCCGGATGGCTTCCATCCCGGCATAGATGCCGATCCCCTTGATCAGGTCGACGGCGGAAATGACGGCACCGGAAAGACCGTACAGCTCCCGGTAGCTTTTCATCCGCGGAGCACGCCCCTGCCCCCAGAGCCAGATCGAATTGGCCGTCAGTTCACCTTCCTGCTCGCGCCTGAGGTTCTGCGGATGGTTCTTGAGCACAATCTGCGCCTGGGTCATCAGATGGATCAGTTCCTCGGCACCTTCCCCCTTCGGCAGATACTCGCCGATGCACTTGTTGGTGATGTCGTGCGGCGGTGTGCACTGCATGGCCTCGCTACCGCCCCGCCAGACCATCAGGTGGCGGTAGGAAACGCCGGGGTGGAACTGGAACTGATCGTCCTCGAGATATTCTTTCAGGGCGGCGATCAGGGACTGCGCCTGATCGGTTGGGATGTGGCCGGCGGAAAAATCACCCATGTACAGCTTGTTGAAATGCGGCACCAGATGAACGAAGTTGAGCCGGAAGGCGACATCATCCGGACCGAGCTCGACGCCCATGCTGGCCGCCTCCAGCGGCGAGCGGCCCGTATAGCACTGGTGCGGGTCATAACCGAACACCGACAGGTTGGCGACATCGCTGCCTGGATGGAAGCCGTCAGGGACGGTCCGGACCAGCCCTATCGAACCCTGGCGGGCAAGCCGGTCCATGTGCGGGGTATCGGCCTTTTCCAGCGGAGTGGCGCCCCCAAGCTGTCCGAGCGGTTCGTCGGACATGCCGTCCCCCAGAAGTACAAGATATTTCATGCTCTGTTCTCCGAAAGGTTTCAACCACGCGGGTGGTGTTTTTCGTGAATCCGCCGCAAACGCTCGCGGCTGACATGGGTGTAGATCTGGGTCGTGCTGATGTCGGCATGCCCGAGCATGGTCTGCACCGAACGCAGATCGGCACCGTTGTCAAGCAGGTGAGTCGCGAACGAATGTCGCAGGGTGTGCGGCGTTATGTTCTTGGTGATCCCGGCCATAGCGGCCCGGCGCTTCATCATCTTCCAGAAGCCCTGGCGTGTCAACCCCAGCCCGGAACGGTTGAGAAAGACCTTTTCCTGGCGTCTGTCGCCGACGAGACAGGGGCGACCTTCGGCGAGATAACGGATGAGCGCCTCGGTCGCCGGTTCGCCCAGGGGCACGATGCGCTGTTTGCTCCCCTTGCCGAAGGCGCGGAGGAAGCCGGCGTCGAGTTGCAGCTGCCCCAGTTCGAGGGAGACCAGCTCGCTGACTCGAAGGCCGGTGGCGTAGAGCACCTCGAGCATCGCCCGGTCGCGCAACGCCAGCGGCTCGTCCCCGACCGGCGAGGCGAGCAGCCGTTCGACTTCATCCTGGGTCAGGCTTTTCGGCAGCGGAGGCAAATTCTTCGGTGCCTCGATGCGCGCCGTCGGGTCGTCCGCCGTCAGGCCTTCCTGTACCAGGTAACGATGGAACTGGCGCAGGCTGACGAGCTTGCGGGCCCGGCTGCGGGCCGACAGCCCCCGCTTGCGCAGTCGGGCCAGATAGCCGAGCACATGGGCGCTGCGGATGGCTGCGAGGGTGGTGATTCCATCCTGCTCGAGAAACTCAAGGTACTGGGCGAGGTCACGCCCGTAGGCGTCGAGGGTGTTGCTCGACAGCCCCTTTTCGACGAGGAGATAATTGAGAAACCGGTCGAGAAGTTCGTCCATGCCTCAACCTTCGGCCGACTCGGAATCGAGCACGGCGATCAGACGGGCGCGTATTTCGTCCAGCCGCTGCCCCTCGGTGATTTTCTGGCCGAAGATGTCCTGCAGGTAGAAGGTGTCGGCCACCTGGTCGACCTTGGTCGATATCTTGGAAACCCCGATGTAGAGATTCATTTCGTTGAAGGTGCGGGTGATGTCGTAGAGCAGACCGACCTTGTCGTGGGTGAAGATGTCGACCACCGTGTAGTTCATCGAAATCCGGTTGTCGAACTCGATCCGGGTCGGATAGCGGGGGCGGGCCTTCTCGACGACGAACCCCCGGCTGCGGCTCTTGCCGACGAGGCTTTCGACCCGTACCCGTCCTTCGAGCACGGCCCGCAGATCCTCTTCGACCTTGCTCCAGCGGGCCGGACTGTCGATGATCTCGCCGGCGCTGCTGGCCACCTGCAAAAGGTCGATCACTTCGCCGTCGGCGTGAGTGTAGATCCGGGCGCCGAGTATGTTGATGCGATTGGCGGCCATCACCCCGGCGATCTTGGAGAACAGCCCGGGAGTATCGAGGGTCGAGATGATCAGCTGCGAGTATTTCCGGTCCGGCAGATGCTCGATCTTCAGTCCGAGGGTGTCCTTGCCGCGCTCGAAGGTCACCCGCAGATGCTCGATGATTTCATGTGACCGGTGACTGAGCAGGTAGCGGTTGCCCATGGCGCGCAGGGCGGTCTTGACCCGGCGCTCGCCGTAATCCTCGACCAGGGCGTCGAACACCTTCCGTTTGCGGTTGCGGACCCGCTCGGAGCGGGCGTCAGCGGTGAAGTTGCCCCGCTCCAGGGCTTCGTAGGTCTTTTCGTACAGCTCCTGCAGCAGAAATCCCTTCCATTCCGACCAGACATCGGGTCCCACGGCTTTCAGGTCGGCGAAGGTCAGCAGAAAGAGCATCTTCAGCGTTTCCGTCATCTCCATGGTCCGGGCGAACTGTTCGATCAGCAGCGGATCGTGCAGGTCGCGGCGCTGGGAGATGTGGGCCATGTCGAGATGGTGCAGCACCAGGAATTCGAGCCGTGAGCTGTCTTCCTTGTTGAGGCCGAGCCGGCGGGCGATGGTTCGGACGAGCACAGCCCCCTTTTCACTGTGGTTTTTCCCCTCGCCCTTGCCGATGTCGTGCAGCAGCACCGCCAGCAGCAGCAGCTCGCGCTTTTCGATGTCGTTGGCGACACTGGTCAGCAGCGGCTTGCTCTCGGCGTACTCGCCCTGCCAGAGCTTCTCGATCTCCTCGACGGCGAACAGGCTGTGGATGTCGACGGTGTAGATGTGATAGGCGTCGTGCTGGACCTTGCAGTAGATGCGCTCGAACTCGGGGATGTAGCGGTTGAGGAAGCGCAGGTGATGCATGTCGCGCAGCACGGCGGAACAACCCTTGCCGCGCAGAATCTCGAAAAAGTCGCGGTTGACCTGCCGGTCGCGGCGGAAATGGTCGTTGATGAGGTGCAGGTGCTCACGGATGGCCGT
Source organism: Geothermobacter ehrlichii (assembly GCF_008124615.1). NCBI lineage: Bacteria > Pseudomonadati > Thermodesulfobacteriota > Desulfuromonadia > Desulfuromonadales > Geothermobacteraceae > Geothermobacter > Geothermobacter ehrlichii. The sequence continues at coordinate 239,358 of NZ_VNIB01000002.1, read as the reverse complement.
CTTCAGCGCCACGCTGAGAGTGACGCCCTGGCGGTGTGACAGCAGAAAGGCGCGCATCAGCAGCCGCGGTTCCTCGGCAAGGACCTCGGGGCGGGCGATCCGCAGCTCGTCGCGCAGCACGTAGAAACCGTGCTCGAGCTCACGCCGGGGAAAGTAGCCGAATCCGGTCGGACGCCGGTCACGCTCGAGCACCCGGTTGAACAGCAGCGAGGTCTCGTGCTCCACCTGGGTTGCATGCAGGTAGTAGTCCTGCATGAACTGCTCGACCGCCGGCGCCTTGCGGTTGTCGCGGTAGCCGAGAAAACGGGCGATCTTTTCCTGCTTGTCGAAGTGGAGCTGGTCGTTCTTGCGGCCGGACAGGAAGTGCAGCTCGTTGCGGATGCGCCACAGGTAATCGAGAAAGGCGGCGATCCGCTTCGTCTCCTCTTCGGTGAGGACCCCCTTGTGCAGCAGCTCCCGGATCGAGCGACACTTGTACTTGACCATCAGCAGCCACAGCGCGGAATGAATGTCGCGCAGCCCGCCCTCGCCCTCCTTGATGTTCGGCTCGAGCAGAAAGACCGATGAGCCGTACTTGCGGATGCGGACCTCCCTCTCCTCGACCTTGCCGCGGATGAAGGACTTGGTGTTCCGGTCGCGCACCTGCCGGTAGACGTTGCGGTCGAATTCCCGGCACAGCTCCGGCGACCCACAGAGAAACCGGGTATCGAGCAGCGCCGTCCGCGCGGTGATGTCCCTGGCGGCCATTTCGAGACAGTCGTCGCCGGTCCGGACGCTGTATCCAACCTCCAGGCCGAGATCCCAGAGCAGGTAGAGCAGCCGTTCGGAAAGGACCTCGACCTGTGCCCGGTCCCGGGCGCGGTAGTAGAACATCAGGTCGATGTCCGATTTCGGATTCAGTTCGGCGCGGCCGTAGCCGCCGATGGCAAAAAGGGCGCAGGGCGACGGCCCCTCGCCGGGCAGACCGCTGACCGCCGCCCGGAACAGGGAGAGCATCAGCCGATCGACCATGAGGGTCAGCTGGTTGACGACCTCGGTGCCACTGCCCCCCTGTCGGTGAGCCTGCTCGATCCGCTTGCGCTCGTCCGCCAGCCAGCTCTTGGCCTGCTGCAGCAGCGCGGGCCTGCGTTCGTCCCAGGGAGCCCGGGGGTTGTCGTCGAACAGTCGGTCGTCGGCGTTTGCGGTTTGTGGCATGGCGTCTTTCACGGCGGGCTATTTTGCCGCCAGCAGGTTGAGGGCCCGGGCGTAGCGCCGCACCCCCTCGACGATGGCGCTGGCGGTCCGTTTCTGGTAGGCGGCGTCGCGCAGCCGTTTTTCTTCCTTCGGATTGCTGATGAAGGCGGTCTCGACCAGCACCGAGGGCATGGTCGCGCCGAGCAGGACGTAGAACGGGCCGGGACGGACGCCGAGATTCTTGATCCGGCTGTAGCGCGGCCTGAGTCTGGCAATGATCGAGGACTGGATCTCCGTCGCCAGCCGGCTCGATTCGTTGATCTTCGAGTTGGCCATGAGGTCGAAGAGAATCAGCTCCAGGTCGCCGACTTCCTGCAACGAGGTGTTGTTCTCGCGGGCCGCCACCGCCACCGCGTCCTTGTTTTTGGAGAAGTTCAGGTAATAGGTCTCGATGCCGTAGGCCTTCCGGTTCGGGCTGGCGTTGGCGTGAATGGAGATGAAGAGGTCGGCGTTCACCCGGTTGGCGATGGCGGTGCGCTCCTCGAGGGGGATGAAGACGTCCCGGTCGCGGGTCAGGATCACCTCGCAGCCGAGCCGCGCCTCGAGCTCCCTGGCCAGCTTCTTCGCCAGGGCGAGGGTGACATCCTTTTCCCGCGTTCCTCTGGGACCGATGGCGCCGGGGTCCTTGCCGCCGTGGCCGGCATCGACGACGATCCGCCGCAGCCCCTGCCCTTCGCGCCGCTCCGGAATGTCGAGCGCCAGATGGCCGGTGTCGCGGTTCGATTCGAGGATGCGCGCCAGGTCATCGCCCGACGGCGCCGATACGGACGGCGAAGGGGCCGCTCCCTTTTCGGCGGGCGTCAGGTCGGCGACGATGCGAAAGGGATCGTCGAGGGTGAAGACCCTGTGCTGCGCCGGCCGGCGCAGATCGAAGACCACGCGCAGCACCCCGGACTGCGGCGAACCGGTGCGGATTCGGGCCACCAGCCCCTTGTCGAGCAGCAGCGGGCTGGCGATCGCCTCTCCCTCCTCGGCCTGCCGGATGTCGAAAAAGAGCTTGTCCGGCTCCCCGTCGTCCTTGCCCGGCAGGTAGTGGACGTCGTAGCGGACATCTGTGCTCAGGTCGAAGACGATGCGGGTGCGCTCGCCGTCGCTCCAGTCCCGGATCCGTTCCAGACGCGGCGTACTGCCGGCACGGGCAGTCCGCTCCGGCTGGGCCGGTGCGAAGGCAGCCAGGCGGCGCAGCCTCGGCTTGGCCAGGGGGAACATGTCGCCGCGCGGGTAGCGGCGAACGATCCGCGAATAGCGAACATAGGCCTGGGGACGGTCGTTCAGGTCTTTCTCCAGGGTTTCGCCGGCCTGAAAGAGGGCGTCGTCCGCCAGCCGATTTCGCGGATACTCGGCGACCAGCCGGTCGAAGTAGCGGACGGCCAGCCGCGCGTCGTCCGTCACCCGGCTGATCCGGTACAGGCCGCGGGCGGACTTGCCCGCCATGTAGAGGGCGTCGGGCGCCCGGCGATGGTCGGGCCAGGCCTGGGCGATGCCGACGAATTCCTCGATCACCCGCACCCAGTTTTCGCGGTACATCTGCTTGCGGGCCGATGCCTGCAGATCGAGGTAGCGCCCCTTCGCCTTCTGGTAGGCGGTCTCCGGGTCGAGTCCGAGAGCGCCGCCGGCACAGGCCAGCAGCACGCACAGGCCGGCACAGAAAGCGGCAAGGTGTTTCAGCATCCGGTCCATCAGAGCATCTTCTTCAGTTCGGCCAGGGTGTTGAGCGCCTCCAGCGGCGTCAGCACCTCGATGTCGATCTCTTCGAGTTTCTGTCGCAGCCGGTCGTCACCGCCGGCGGCAAACAGGGGAAGCTGGTCCGCTTCCCGGACCTGCTCCCTCTTGCCCCGGGAGAGGCGCGGCACGCCCTCCCCGACGAATTCGCCCGCCTCCAGGTTGCGCAGCACCTCCTTGGCCCGATCGATCACCGCCGGCGGCAGGCCGGCGAGACGGGCGACCTGGATGCCGTAGGAATGGCTGGCGCCCCCCTTGACGATGCGGCGCAGAAAGACGATCTGGTCGTTCCATTCCTTGACCGCCACATTGTAGTTCTCCACCCGCTCCCGGGTCAAAGCCAGATCGGTCAGTTCATGGTAGTGGGTGGCGAAAAGGGTGCGGGCCGCCACCTGGGGATTGTCGTGCAGGTATTCGGCCACCGCCCAGGCGATGCTGACACCGTCGAAGGTCGAGGTGCCTCGGCCGATTTCGTCGAGCACGATCAGGCTGCGCGGCGTGGCGTGGTTGAGGATGTTGGCGGTCTCGGTCATCTCGACCATGAAGGTCGACTGGCCGCGGGCCAGATTGTCGCTGGCGCCGACACGGGTGAAAATCCGGTCGACCAGGCCGATGCGGACCTTCCTGGCCGGGACATGGCTGCCGATCTGCGCCAGCAGGGTGATCAGCGCCACCTGACGCATGAAGGTCGACTTGCCCGCCATGTTCGGCCCGGTGATAATCAGAAGCTGGTTTTCCCGACAGTCCATCCGGACGTCGTTGGGGACGAAACGCTCGCCGAGATTCATCGCCTCGACAACCGGATGGCGGCCCTCGACAATCTCCAGCACATCGCTGTCGTCGACCTGCGGGCAGACGTAGTTGCGATCGTGAGCCAAATCGGCCAGCGAGCAGAGAACGTCGAGTTCGGCCAGGGCGTCGGCGGTCTGCTGGATGCGACCCGCTTCGGCCACCACCTGCCGCCGGACGTCCTGGAACAGGTCGTATTCCAGCTCGACCAGTTTCTCCTCGGCGCCAAGCACCTTGCTTTCGTAGTCCTTCAGGTCGGCGGTGATGAAGCGTTCGGCGTTGGCCAGGGTCTGCTTGCGCTCGTAGTCCTCGGGCACCTTGTCGAGATGGCTGCGGGTGACCTCGATGAAATAGCCGAAAACCTTGTTGAAACGGATGCGGAGATTGCCAATGCCGGTGCGTTCCCTTTCGCGCTGTTCGAGACCGGCGATCCAGTTCTTGCCTTCGCGGCTGATCAGCCGCAACTCGTCGAGCTCGGCATGATAGCCGTCGCGGATCAGCCCGCCTTCGCGCAGCACGAAGGGAGGATCGTCGACAATGGCCCGGCCGATCAGCTCGGCCAGGTCGGACAGGGGGTCGATCCGCCGGGCCAGGTCGGCGAGCAACTGCCTTTCGAAGCCTTCGAGGCGATCGATGATTTCAGGCAGGCGCAGGAGGGAGTTTTTCAGCGCCACCAGGTCCTTGGCGTTGGCCGTCGCCATGGAGATCTTGGCGTTGAGGCGCTCCAGATCGTACACCCCGTCCAGGGCGGCACGCAGGTCATTGCGCGCCAGTCCGCTTTCGACCAGCTCGCCGATCGCCTCCTGGCGACGGCGGATGCGGTCGATGTCGAGCAGCGGCTGGCTGATCCATTTCTTCAGCTTGCGGCCACCCATGGCGGTCATGGTCCGGTCGAGGACGCCCAGCAGCGAACCGCGCCGCTGGCCGTCGTAGAGGGTGGCGGTCAACTCGAGATTGCGCCGGGTCGCTTCGTCCAGCACCATATACTCGTGGGCCTGGTAGGTGGCGAGCCGTTCGATGTGCGGCAGGTTCTCCTTCTGGGTCTCCTTCAGTACATGCAGCACGGCGCCGGCGGCGGCCACCGCGCCGGGCAGATGCGCGCAACCGAAGGCCTCGAGGCCACCGACGGCAAAAAAGGACTGCAGTTCCTCCCGTGCCCGGTCGACATCGAACACCCACTCCGGCAGCCGGGTCAGCATGCAGCCGGCAATCAGGTCGGCGAGTTTCTTCTGCAGTTCATCCCCCCAGCCCTCTTCCGACAGGACGATTTCCCTCGGCTGCACGGAGGCCAGTTCGCTCCGCACGCCGGCGATGTCCGACAGCTCCGTGGTCCGGAACTCGCCGGTGGTGATGTCGATCACCGCCAGCCCCCAGCCGCCGTCGCCGCCGGGCGCGATGGCGCAGAGAAAGTTGTTCTCGTTCGGCGCCAGGCTGTCGGTGTCGACCACCAGGCCGGGTGAAATCACCCGGACCACCTCGCGCCTGACGATCCCCTTGGCCGCCCTGGGGTCCTCGACCTGCTCGCAGATCGCGACCTTGTAGCCATGAGCCACCAGCTTGTTGATATAGGGCTGACAGCTGTGATAGGGGACGCCGCACAGGGGGATCTCCTCATCGGCGCCCTTGTTGCGGGAGGTCAGAGTGATGTCGAGGATGCGGGAAGCGATGACCGCATCCTCCATGAACATTTCGTAGAAATCGCCCAGGCGAAAAAAGAGAATGGCGTCAGAGTACCCGCTCTTGATCTCCAGGTACTGACGCATCATCGGTGTTTGTTGCGACATGGTCTTCAGACTGCAATTGGCGGAAGGTGCGTTAGTTAAAAATCGCGTCATGTTAACAGAGCGCGGCCGAGGCTGTAAACCGCGTTCCGTCGTCGCGGGCGGGGCGATTCTTGACCCCGCGCCGGGGCGATGTTATTTAAGTCGGGCCATAAAAAGGGAGAACGGATTTCATGCAGCGCGACAACAACGACAACCTCTTTGAACCCGGCAATTTCGACATCGGCACCCTCGAGGACGAGATCAGGGCCGACCAGCTTGTCGGTGAACTGCTGAGGCAGTTCTGTCACGAACTGGTCGAACGCCAGGGCGAGGAACCGGCGACCGCCGGCCGCATGGCCCGTGGTGCCGACCTTTTTCTGCGCGATTTCATCATCGGCGACCGGCGGGAGAACATTTTTCGCATCGACCCGCCAAGGGTCCGCCAGTTTGCCGGCAACTGGTACATCGTCAAGACCCTCGAACCCAACATGGCCGAACTCGGCGACATTCTCGAAGGGGTGGCCGCCTTCTACGCCTGGCTGCAGGAACAAGGGCACTATCCGCACGAGCAGGGCCGGAAGATTCTGCGGTACTGCACCGATCTGGACTACTACCGGCAGCGGATCGACCAGTTCTGGCAGCTCGAGGACGACGGCTACCGGATCTGGAACAGCGCCTGCCCCATCGAACCCTGAATGAAACACGCACGCCGGAAAATCCGCGCCGCCCGCCTCGCCGTCCTGACGGCGTCGAGCCTGGCCGTGGCCAAACTGGTGACAGGCCTGCTGACCGGGTCCCTGGCCGTTCTGGCCTCGGCTCTCGATTCGGTTCTCGACATCATCATGAGCGGCGTCAACTACTTCGCCATTCATCACGCGTCTCAGCCCGCCGACGAGAACCATCCCTTCGGCCACGGCAAGTTCGAGACCGTCGCCACCCTGATCCAGTCCTCGGCCATCGCCGGAACCGGCATCCTCATCGGCTACGAATCGGTGCGACGGCTGCTGAACGGCGTCGAACTCGTCCGGCTGGAAAACGGCATGATCGTACTGCTGGTGAGCGCCGTCGCCTCGGTCGCCATCAGCCGCCACCTGCGCCGGGTCGCCGCCGAATGCGACTCGTCGGCCCTGAAGGCCGACAGCCTGCACTTCGCCATGGACGTCTACACCAACCTGGCGCTGCTGCTCGGCCTGATCCTGGTCACCGCCTTCGACGCCCCATGGATCGATCCGCTGCTGTCGCTGCTGGCGGCGTTCTACATCCTCTTCGAAGCGTTCAAGCTGCTGCGCCACGGCATGCGCGACGTGCTGGACGAGGAGCTGCCGCAACCGATGCGCGACGAGATCAGGCAACTGATCGAAAAGCACCAGGGAGTGATGGCCAGCTATCACAACCTGCGCACCCGCCGTGCCGGCTCACAGAAAATGATGGATTTTCACCTGACCGTCTGCCGGCATCTCACCATCGAAGAGGCGCACGACATCGCCGACCTGCTGGAGGAGCGCATCCGCAGCGAAATCCCGGGCGCCGACGTCACCATCCACATCGAGCCCTGCTCCGTCGACCGCTGTCCGGGCGCGGACGCCTGCCGCGAAGACCGCATGCGCCTGGAGATCGCCGACGACAACGCGCAACAACAGGCCCCCTGAAACTGTCTGGGGCACAAAAAAACGGAGCCAGAGGCTCCGTTCGGGCTGCTGAAAAAGTTGTCTGTCGGCGTTATCCATCTCTCGGCATTCGACGTACGATGCCCGGTACGCCTCATGCCTCGACATTTCGGATGCCTTGCATCCGAACCTTGTTGAGCGGCCTGCTTTGTCAAGAAGCCAATAACGGAATCCCATGCTCCGTCGTCTTCGACCGCGGATCAATCGTCTTTCTTCCGCCCGAGGGCACGCACGACCTCGAGCTTCTCGATAACCTCCTGGCTACCCTGCTGCCGTGAATCGAGTTCGCGGAAAATCCGGCTCGCCATGCGGCCGACCCGATCGACCGCCGTATCGATGTTGCGCATGTTCACCTGTTGCCTCTCGGTGGCGGCGACCATGTCGTCGGTCATGGTCTTGATCTCTTCGATGGCGTGGACGATACTCCGGATGCCTCTGGTCTGCTCCTTCGAGGCATGAGAGATCTGGGCGGCCATCTCGCCGAGCCGGATCACCGAGGTGTTGATGGCTTCGGCGCTTTTGGCGACCTCGTTGGTCGCCTTGCGGATCTCCCGCGACATGCCGGTCGAATTGTCCGCCTGCTCCACCATCTGCTGCAGGGAACCCTCCAGCTCGACACCGGTCGAAATCCCCTTGTCGACCATGTCTCTGGTCGTCTCGATGTTGCGCACCACATCGCCGGTCGCGGCCCGGATCTCCCCCACCAGCCGGGCGATGGCTTCGGTCGATTCGCCGGCTTCCCGCGCCAGGGCGCCGACCTCGTCGGCGACAACGGCAAACGAACTGCCATGCTCTCCGGCCTGGGCGGCGATAATGGCGGCATTCAGGGCCAGCAGGTTGGTCTTCTTGGCGATCTCGCCGATCACCATGGTGATGCCACCCACTTCGTCGCTGATTCCCGACAGCCGCGCGATATCGGCGGTAGCCGTTTCGACCGCCTGGCGGATGCGCTCCATGGCGGCAATGGTCTCCTCGACCCGGCGGACACCATCCTGCGCCCGTTCCTGGACCCCCTCGATCATCGTTTGCGACTGCACGGCGTTCTCCTCGACGCTCTTCAGGGTGGCGGCCATTTCGGTAATCGACGCCACCGAACTGTCGATAAATTCGTGCAGGCTGTTGATGTTTTCCGACACCTGGGCGATGGTGACAGAAATTTCCCCGGCGGCGGACCGAGTTTCCTCGACCGCTTCCCTGACCACCTCGGCGCTGCCGGATATCTCGCGAATGGTGTCGGCGTTGCCCTGGCCGGCCTCCTTGAGCTGTCTGTTGATGGCCACGTAGTCCTCGCGGTAGCCGAGCAGCTCGCCGAAGGTCCGTTCGAGCTCCCTGGTCAGCGAATCGACCGCTCGCAACAGGTCGATCTTGGTCAGGGTCATGGCGACCTGGTCGGCGAAAAGCCGCACCGTATCGACGTCGGTATCGTCAAGCTGGGCCTTCTTGCGCTTGTTGTCGACCCCGAACAGGCCGACAACCCGGTCGTGCACCCGGATGGGACAGAGGATGAAGCTGCGCGACCTGATCGGTTCGTGACCGGTGTATTCCTCGGCCAGGCGATAGTCCGCAGGCATCTTGCGCATGTCGTCGACCCGAAACGGACGTCCCTCCAGAACCGCCTTGTAGATGACACCGAGGCGTTCATCCAGCGGCAGAGAAAGCTCGCCTTCGTAGCCGGTCCCCTTCGATATGGCAAGCACCAGGTTTTTCCGATCGGCATCAAGCATCCAGATGTTGACGCGGTCGTAGCCGAGAATGTTGTACAGCCCGTCGGCGGCAAGCCGGATCACCTCGTTGACGCTGCCCGATTTCTGGATGAGGGTGTTGATGGCGTGAAAGTTCTTGATGTTGCTGTTGAGGGCATTGAACCGCTCCTCGAACTCGTCGCGCTGGGCTTCCATGGTGGCGTTGAGGCTGTCGAGCCGTTTCGCCCGCTCATGCAGCTGCTGCCAGGCCCTGCCGATGAGATAGCCGAAAAGAGCGAACACCAGGGCCGTTCCCAGCCCCATGTAGACATAGAGGGCGACCTGCGGAGAGGAACCGGCAACCTCGCCGACAATCTGCTCGAACAGGGACTGACCGGCTTGCCGGAAGAAGACGAGACGGAGGACGAGCCAGCCGACCGGCGCCAGAAACCCGAGGAAGAAACCGGCCAGGCAGCAAAGCCAGGCTTTGCCCATGTCAGTGTCGGCACGAGACCGATCCATACCCGCCCCCGGTGGTAAAAGAGAGCTGTTTTAGAACATGACCGGAATTATTTCAGAAAACAGAACAACAATCAAGCGCACGCCAGGCTATTCCTGCCTGTCGGTTCCGCGCCTGCTCTCGGTGGCGATCGCCATGTTGTAGAATCCGGCCGAGCGGGCGACATCCATGACCTCCACGACCAGCCCGTGCCGAACCTCCTTGTCGGCCATCAGCACGAACGTCGCCTTGCGATTCCCGGCCATGGATCTGGCGAGCTTTTTCCGCAACTGACCGATACCGGTCTTCTTGCCCTGAAAAAACAGGTTGCCGTCCCGGTCGATATAGACCTGCACCTCGTCGGGCTTCTTTTCGGAAACGGTCAGGGAGGACTCGGGAAGCTTGATGTCGATGCCGGGGGTTTCGACAAAGGTGGTGGAGATCATGAAGAAGATGAGCAGCAGAAAGACGACATCGACCATCGGCGTCAGGTCGACGCGCGGCTCCTCTTCACTGCGGCGACGAATAAGCATCGGCTAGTCTCCAACCAGGTCGACGATACGCAGGATGTATTCCTCCATGGCCACGACCAGGCTCTTCATCTGCCCGAGAAGAAAGCGGTGCGCCAGAATCACCGGAATGGCGACCGCCATGCCGGTGGCGGTGGTGATCAGGGCCTGGGAAATCCCGCCGCCAAGGGTCTGCGGCGTCCCCACGCCAACTGTGGCGATGACATTGAAGGCCTCGATCATGCCGACCACAGTACCCAGAAGCCCCAGCAGAGGAGAGATGGTGCCGATGGTCGACAGCAGTCCCAGGTAGCGCTCAAAGGCGACACTCTGTTGACCGGCGACCTCACCGGCCACCGTCTTGACATGTTCCCGGGGCCGCCCGGCCTGGCGCAGGGCGGCCAGAAGGACCTGGGCCAGCGGCGAAGACGACTGGCGACAGACAATGATCGCCTCATCGAATCGCTCTTCCTGTGCCAGGGTCACCACTTCCTTGAACAGTTCGCGCCCCTCGCGCCGCTGCCGGGCAAACCAGAGCAGCTTCACGATAAAAATGGCCAGGGCCAGAACGGAACAGGCCAGCAGAGGCCACATCAGCGGCCCACCCTTGACAAACAACTCGAGCATGGTCAGCCTATCCTCTTTGAAAACAGGTCTTTTTGCCTCATCTTATCTGCCGGAATATCTCCCGCAACACGGTGGCGGTTTCTTCCAGATGCTGCGGAATGACCCGCACATCGGCCAGAACCGGCATGAAGTTGGTGTCCCCGTTCCAGCGGGGAACGACATGCTGGTGAAGATGGTCTTCGACCCCGGCGCCGGCGACCTTGCCCCAGTTCATGCCGACATTGAAGCCGTCGGGATTCCCCCAGTGGCGCAGAACATCCCGGGCCAGCACCGTCAGCCGCCAGATCTCGTGCACCTCGTCGGCATTGAGCGAAGCCAGATCCGCGGTGTGCCGGTAGGGCGCAACCATCAGATGGCCGTTCGAATAGGGGTAGCGGTTCATGATGACGAAGGCCCGCTCGCCGCGGTGGAGAATCAGCCGTTCCTCATCTTCGTCGGTCGAAGCGTCGAGGCAGAAGATGCAGCCTTTTCTGCCCTGCCTGTCCTCGCCGTTGATGTAAGTCATCCGCCAGGGAGCCCAGAGTCGTTTCATCTCAGCCGGTATTCGTCTTTGTTGTTGATTCAGTCGCGCCAGGGCAGGATCTCTCCCGCCACTTCTCCGCCAACAATCTCGAGTACGCCAACGGTCGCGCCCACACTCGACCGGGGTCGCGTCGGGCTTCCCGGGTTGAACAGCAGCGTTTTCCCCACCCTCCTGTTCTCGGGGACATGACTGTGGCCGAAAACGATCACGTCGGGTCGCTCCGGCCCGAAATGCCTGAGCAGATCGGCGGCGACACTATCGCCGCCCCCCCAGCCATGCGCCAGCACGATACGTCGCCCTTCAAGGGTGAGCAGACGCTGCGGCGGCAATTCGGGATGCGGCCGATCGGTATTGCCGGCGACCGCCACCACCGGACAGGGAGCCAGGCAGAACAACAGCTCGCTGTTGCCCAGATCGCCGGCATGAAAGATCATGTCGACCGAATGGAAGGGTCCATCCAGAAGCCGATCGGAGAACCGCCGGCATTCCTGCTGGCTCTGAAGATGTGTGTCGGCGATCACCCCGATGCGCATGCTTGACAGTTTCCTTCACAGCAAACTCCTGTCCTTTTAACCCTCAGCCGCCGGTCTGTCAATGAATTCGGCCCCGACATCGGCCAAAACTGGCCGACTGGGGCAAATAACCGCAGCTTTCGTGCCGGAAAAAGTTCCGTCACCATTCCTTGCGCTTTTCAAAAGTGGAGATATGTTCAGGGTATAGACAAATTACAGCATTTTGGCATCGCCCTTGCTCTTCATGTCGTAAACGGCAGAGAGTTCAACTGCGGCCATGACCATATTTTTCTTGACAGCAGCCCAAGGCAAGACTAAGGTCCTTTACTGAAACTAAAAGAATGCCGGCAAAGGTTCGGATCAAATTTTCTCAATTTTTTAGCATATTAATCGCTTTCCTGCCCCTTGCGACACCGGGGCATTTAATTTAAGGAGAGTAAAACCAGCAACAACGGAGGTTCGATATCATGTCGAAACGTGAAGAAGCTCTCGAATACCACCGCACGGGACGCAAGGGAAAAATCGAGGTCATCACCACCAAACCCTGCGCCACCAGCCGCGACCTTTCCCTTGCCTACAGCCCGGGCGTTGCCGAGCCCTGCCTCGAAATCGCCAAGAACCCCAACGACGCCTACGAATATACCGCCAAGGGTAATCTCGTCGCCGTCGTCTCCAATGGCACCGCCGTTCTTGGCCTCGGTGACATCGGCGCCCTGGCCGGCAAGCCGGTTATGGAGGGCAAGGGCGTCCTTTTCAAAAGCTTTGCCGATATCGACGTATTCGACATCGAACTCGACACCAAGGACCCCGACGAGCTGATCCGCACCGTCAAGCTGCTTGAACCGACCTTCGGCGGCATCAACCTCGAAGACATCAAGGGGCCGGAATGCTTCTACATCGAAGAAAAGCTCAAGGAGATCATGAGTATTCCGGTCTTTCACGACGACCAGCACGGCACCGCCATCATCGCCGCCGCCGGCATGCTCAACGCCCTGGAGATCATCGGCAAGAAGATCGAGGATGTGAAGATGGTGGTCAACGGTGCCGGCGCCGCCGGCATCGCCTGCGCCAACCTGGCCATCAGCCTGGGCGTACGCAAGGAGAACGTCATCCTCTGCGACTCCAAGGGAGTGATCTACAAGGGGCGCACCGAAGGGATGAACGCGTACAAGGAGCGCCTCGCCGTCGAAACCGACGCCAGGACGCTCGGGGATGCCATGCGGGGGGCCGACATCTTCTTCGGCGTTTCGGTCAAGGGTGCCCTGACGCCGGAGATGCTCAAGACCATGGCCGAGGATCCGATCGTCTTCGCCATGGCCAATCCCGACCCGGAAATTACGCCGCCGGAAGCCAAGGCCGTCCGTCCCGACGTCATCATCGGCACCGGCCGTTCCGACTATCCGAACCAGGTCAACAACGTTCTCTGCTTCCCTTTCCTCTTCCGTGGTGCCCTCGACACCCACGCCAGCGCCATCAACGAAGAGATGAAAATGGCGGCCGTCAAGGCGCTGGCCAACCTGGCCAAGCTCGACGTCCCCGACTCCGTCCGCCGGGCCTATGGCGGCGAAAACATCAAGTTCGGCCGCGAATACCTCATTCCCAAGCCCTTCGATCCCCGCGTCCTGCTGCACGTCGCACCGGCCGTGGCCCAGGCGGCGATGGACTCGGGCGTGGCGCGGCGGCCGATCAAGAACATGGAGAAGTACATCGAAGGTCTCGAGGCGCGCCAGGCCCGCTCCAAGCAGGTCATGCGAACCCTGATCAACAAGGCCAAGGCCAACCCGAAACGGATCGTCTTCCCCGAAGGCGAAGAGGAAAAGATTCTCCGCGCCTGCCAGATCCTGGTCGACGAAGGGATCGCCAGGCCGATCCTGCTCGGCGACGAGAAGGAAATCCGCGCCAAGATCGAGGAGCTCAACCTCGACCTGAACGGTGTCCAGATCATCGACCCGATGACCTACGAAGAGCGCGGAAAATACATCGACACCCTGTTCAAGATGCGGCAGCGCAAGGGGATCACCCGGGCCGAGGCCAAGCGGCTGATCAAGAAAAGCCGCAACTATTTCGGTGCCATGATGGTTCATCTCGGCGACGCCGACACGCTGCTTTCGGGCATCGACCATCACTATCCCGAAACCATCCGGCCGGCGCTGGAGATCATCGGCAAAAAAGACGGCCTGTCCAAGGTTCACGGCGCCTACATGATGGTCACCAAGAAAGAGGTCGTCTTCTTCGCCGACACCACCGTCACCATCGAACCGACGCCGGAAGAGCTGGCCGAAACCGCCATCCTCACCGCCGAGAAGGCGCGTCATTTCGACATTGAGCCGCGGGTGGCCATGCTCTCCTTCTCCAACTTCGGCAGCGCCAAACATCCGCTGACCCTCAAGGTCAAGAAAGCCACCGCCCTGGTCAAGGAATGGGCTCCCGAACTGACGGTCGACGGCGAAATCCAGGCCAACGTCGCCCTCGACCCGGAACTGGTGGCCAACCAGTACCCCTTCTCGACCCTGAAGGGTAACGCCAACGTCTTCATCTTCCCCGACCTGCAGTCGGGCAACATTTCCTACAAGCTGCTGCACAAGCTCGGCGGCGCCGAGCAGATCGGGCCGATTCTGATGGGCATGAAGAAGCCGGTGCACGTGCTGCAGCGTGGCGACGCCGTAGCCGACATCGTCAACATGGCGGCGGTCGCCGTCGTCGACGCCCAAGGGCAGTAAGCCGCTGGAGCGCACCACGGCAGGGCCCGAATCCGAACACCGGCGGCGTCCGTGAAGACCACGGACGCCGCCGGCACCTGTCCTTCCCGACCGTTTTCTCCCCCTTACGTACAGTCATTACCCACTTTTGCCCCTCTTCCCTTTTTGCTATGATGGCGCGGCCAATCATCCAGCGACAGGAGAAATCCATGGACTATCAAAGCACCCGGGGCAAGGTGGGTGGCATTCCCTTCAGCAAGGCCGTCCTCATGGGGCTGGCCGACGACGGCGGCCTGCTCCTTCCGGCCGAGATACCGCGCCTGACTCCGGGAGACATCGACGCCCTGGGCAAACTCGACTACCGGGAGCTGGCCTTCCAGATCATCTCCCTGTATGCCACCGACATTCCGGCCGCCGATCTCAGAGAGCTGGTCGACCGCTCCTACGCCGCATTCACCCACCCTGACATCACACCGGTGGTGCACAAGGACGGAGTTTTCATTCTCGAACTGTTCCACGGCCCGACTCTGGCGTTCAAGGACGTCGCCCTGCAGTTTCTCGGCAACCTGTTCGAATACCTGCTCGCCGCCGACAACGCCCGCATGAACATTCTCGGCGCCACCTCGGGCGACACGGGGTCGGCCGCGATCTACGGCGTGCGGGGGAAGAAGAACATCAATATCTTCATCCTTCACCCCCACGGCCGGGTCTCCCCGATCCAGAAGCTGCAGATGACCACGGTCACCGACGACAACGTCTTCAACCTCGCCATCCGGGGCACATTCGACGACGGTCAGGCCATCGTCAAGGAGATCTTCGGCGACGTCGATTTCAAGCAGAGATACAGCCTTGGTGCCATCAACTCCATCAACTGGGCGCGGGTTCTGGCGCAGATCGTCTACTATTTTCACGCCTGGAACCGGGTCAGGGAACAGACCGGGTGCAACAGCATCGACTTTGCCGTGCCCACGGGCAATTTCGGCGACATCTTCGCCGGCTACGTGGCCAAACGCATGGGACTGCCGGTTGGCAAGCTGCTGCTCGCGACCAATGAGAACAATATTCTGACCCGCTTCATCAACGAGGGCGACTACTCGGTGGGCGAGGTCCGACCCACCCTCTCCCCCTCGATGGACATCCAGAAGGCCAGCAACTTCGAGCGCTACCTCTACTACCTGCTCGATGGCGACAGCGCGAAACTCGCGGCCTGGATGCAGACCTTCAACGAAACGGGACGCCTGCCGCGCGACGAAGCCCTGGCCGAAAAGGTCCGCCGCGATTTCGCGTCGGCGAGCATCGGAAACGACCGGACCCTGGAAACCATCCGGGATTTTCACGCCGGTACCGGCTACATCCTCGATCCCCACACCGCGACCGGCGTGGCGACGGCCCGGGTTCTTGCCGAGGGTTCCCGTCCGGTCGTCTGCCTGGCGACAGCCCACCCGGCCAAGTTCGGCGATGCGGTGCAACAGGCGATCGGCCAACTGCCACCGATGCCGCAGAGCCTTGCCGGCATCGAAGAGCGCGAAAGCCGCTGCAAAATCGTCGACGCCGACACGCAGAAGATCAGGGCGTTCATCGAAGCTCACGCTCTTTGACACGACCCTGAATCGCCGGCGAACCTACGGGTGCGCCTGAGACTTTTGAAAAAAACCATTCAGGCCGGGCACGCGCACTCTTCATCCGGCATGATCTCGCTGATTCAGGGCTACCGCAAAACACGCACAAAAAAACCCCGGGTCGAAAACCCGGGGTTTTTTTGTGCGTGACAAAGCCGCCGATCAGCAGTCGAAGTAGAGGGCGAACTCGGTCGGGGTCGGACGGTTGCGCACCGGCATGATCTCGTTTTCGGTCTTGTACTCGATCCACATGTCGATGACGTCCTGGGTGAAGACGTCGCCCTTGAGCAGCCAGGCGTTGTCTTCCTTGAGGGCGGCCAGGGCCTCTTCGAGGGAGGAGGCAACCTTCGGCACGTCCTTGAGCTCCTCGGGGGAAAGACCGTAGATGTCCTTGTCGAGCGGCTGGCCCGGATCAATCTTGTTCTCGATGCCGTCGAGGCCGGCCATGAGCATGGCGGCGAAAGCCATGTAGCCGTTGCAGCTCGGGTCGGGCGTGCGGTACTCGATGCGCTTGGCCTTTTCGTTGTTGGTTGCCGGAATGCGCAGCGAGGCGGAACGGTTGCGGTTGGAATAGGCCAGGTTGATCGGGGCCTCGAAACCGGGCACCAGACGCTTGTAGGAGATGGTGCTCGGGTTGGTGAAGGCGCACAGGGCCTTGGCGTGCTTGATGATGCCGCCGATGTAGTAGAGGGCGGTCTTGCTCAGGCCGCCGTAACCGTCGCCGGCGAACAGGTTCTTGCCGTCCTTCCAGATCGACTGGTGGCAGTGCATGCCGGAGCCGTTGTCCTCGAAGATCGGCTTCGGCATGAAGGTGACGGTCTTGCCGTTGCGGATGGCGACGTTCTTGATGATGTACTTGAACCACTGCAGGTTGTCGCCCATCTTCAGCAGCGAGTCGAAGCGCATGTCGATCTCGGCCTGGCCGCCAGTGGCGACTTCGTGGTGCACGGCCTCGATGTGCAGGCCGACGCTCTGCAGCACCTGCACCATCTCGTTGCGCAGATCGATCATCGAGTCGGTCGGCGCCACCGGGAAGTAGCCTTCCTTGTTGCGCGGCTTGTAGCCGAGGTTGGGGAACTCCTCGCGGCCGGTGTTCCAGATGCCCTCGACGGAATCGACGCAGTAGAAGGACTGGTTCTGCTCCAGGCTGTAGCGGACGTCGTCAAAGATAAAGAACTCGGGCTCCGGACCGAAGTAGGCGGTGTCGCCGATGCCGGAGGACTTCAGGTAGGCTTCGGCCTTCTGGGCGATGAAGCGCGGGTCGCGGGTGTAGCCTTCACGGGTGAAGGGGTCGACGATGTTGCAGATCAGGCTGAGGGTCGGAACCTCGGGAAAGGGATCGATCTTGGCGGTGGTGGGATCGGGAACGATCAGCATGTCCGAGTTGTGGATCGGCTGCCAGCCGCGGATCGACGAGCCGTCGAAGCCGATGCCTTCCTCGAAGATGTCCTCGTTGAATTCGCTGATGGGAGTGGAAAAATGCTGCCAAATGCCGACGAAGTCGAGAAACTTGTAATCGACCATCTGGCAATTGTTTTCTTTTGCAAAGGCCACAACGTCTTTCGGGGTCATCTACTTTCTCCTTCCAGAATGTTAATGAAACATGGGCCGCGACGCGGCCTGCCTGCATCCCTGCATCCCTGACCGGTCGGGAAGAATCAGAGCGCCTCTTCGCCTCGCTCGCCCGTCCGGATACGCACCACTTCGTCGATCGGGGTGACGAAAATCTTGCCATCGCCGATGCGCCCGGTGCGGGCCGACTCCTCGATGACCTCCACCACCTTGGCTGCCATGTCGTCGGCGACAATGATTTCCATCTTGATCTTGGGAATGAAATCGACCACATACTCGGCACCACGGTAGAGTTCGGTATGCCCCTTCTGGCGACCGAAGCCCTTGACTTCACTGACTGTGATCCCCTGAATGCCGATTTCGTTCAGGGCTTCCTTGACTTCATCCAGCTTGAACGGCTTGATGATGGCTTCAACTTTTCGCATGTCGTCTTGTCCTCCGAATGATACCGGCCCTGCTTTCCCGTCGCGGGCAGGTCGTGCCGGTCAGGTTCAGCCCGCTGTAGTGAGCAAAAAATCTGCCACAAAACGGACCTGTCGGCACCGGCAAAAAAGCGCTTGTTTTACGGAAACTTAAACCGTTTATCCCCGCCGTTTCCGGCGTCGGCGATCCGCTCGCCCGTCCGACCTGCATAAATTTTGGGCGACTGGCCGTTCAGTCTGCCTCATTTTTAGTCAGAAGGTCCTCGGTCTGGACGATATCCGGAAAGGAATCGCCGGCACAGAAGGCCGGTCCGCTGTTCGGACCCGCCGGATATTTCCGGCACCAGGACCTGAACATCGCCCACTCCTCCTCGAAATTGGGGGTAAACATCCCGCTTCCGAGATGCCGATCGATCTCCTCTCCGCTCCAGAAGCGAACCTCGCTGATCTCTTCGGGCGCGAAATCGATCGGTCCGTCATACCGGGCCATGAAGGTCGCGACGTTCTCCGATTCGATCGCGTTGCGTATCTTCGACCGGTAGAGAAAGGTCAGGGGAACGCCGGAGATGCCCAGTTCCTCGCGCATCTCCCTGCGGGCGGCCGTCAGGTAGTCCTCTCCAGGCTCGAGATGACCGCCGACGCTGGTGTCCCACTTGCCGGGCTGAATGTCCTTGCCTGCGCTGCGCTTCTGCAACAGCAGCCGGCCTTCCGAATTGAAAACCAGAACGTGCGCCACCCGGTGAATCAGCGACGGGTCGCCATGGCAGCGCGACCGCGGTGCCTGACCGATGACGCGGTCGTGCTCGTCGACAATGTCGAACAGCTCGCCCACCGCGACCTAGCGATCGAAAAAGGGGCTCTTGGCCGTAACCGACAAAGGGAGCGCGTAGGCGATCTGCACATCCTCGCCGAGCAGCCCAAGCTCGAGGGCGGCCTTGCCCGCCGAATACATGATCCGGTTGTCGAGGCGCAGATCGGCGGCCCGGCTGGCCGCCGAGCCGAGGGCGATGCCCAAATCACCGGTGTTGAACGAACAGGTTCCGCCCGCCTGAAGCATGGCGTCGCAGTCATCAAAGCCGCAATAACCGCAATGGGGCAGCCGCAGCGGATCCTTGCGGCTGCCGAACAGGATCACCACCGGCGACCGCTCGAGATTGCCGGCGTCCCTGGCGAAAAATGGAAGGGAGTCCCGTTCGGAGATGAGGAGCATCCGCTCGATCAGGGCCTTCTTCTCCGTCTCGCTGACCACGGCGGTCACCAGCAGATCCTTGCCCTTCCCCTTGGGAGCGGTCCGGGCGGCCATGCAGATCTCGGCCGCCGCCTGCAACAGGTACTTTTCGTTCGTTTCAGGACTGAAATACGGCATGGCGTCCTCTTTCGGGAAATGGTTCAGGACAGTCGCGCTCTTCGTCAGAGCATCCTTGTTACACTTTCAGCCGGCCATCTGTCAATGTTCATTGGCAACTTTTCGCAATTCCGTACACCTTGCGGACACGGGGACGAAAAGCTAGTATTTTCGGAATCCTGCTCTCGTGGCCGGCAGAGCCACGACCGACTGAACCTGATTCAACCACAATGGAGGGAGATACACAAATGCACCTGACCCACCAGGATCTGCAACAGCTCGAAAGCAGGGGCATCGGCCGGGATGAAATCGAACGGCAGCTCGAACTGTTCCGCGATCCTCCGCCGCCGGTCGACATCGACCGTCCCTGCCTTGCCGGCGACGGTATTCTGCGACTGGACGACGAGCGGCGGCAACGACTCGCGACACTCTTCGACCAGGCGGCGGGCGAAGGACGCTTCTCCCGCTTCGTCCCGGCCAGCGGCGCCGCCACCCGGATGTTCAAAGAGCTTTTCCAGTGCGATGGCGCCCTCCGGCAATGGGAACGCGACGGCGCCTGCCCGGACCATCCCTTTCACCAGACCTTCTTCGCCAATCTCAGACGCTTCGCCTTCTATCCTCAGCTGGCGACGGCGATGCGCGAAGGCGGCCTGAATCCCGACAGCCTGCTCGAACAGCGGATGATGCGCCCTTTTCTCGACGCCTTGTTGACCGACGCAGGTCTGGACTACGGTCGGACCCCCAAGGGACTGATCGATTTTCACCATGACGGCAGACAGGCGCGCACCCCGGTGGAGGAGCATCTCGCCGAAGCCGTCGCCCTGCTGGCGGACGGCTGCACTTCGACCCGCGTCCATTTCACCGTCTCGCCCGAATGGCAGGACGCTTTCGCCCGCGTCGCCGAGACGGCCCGTGAGAGTATCCGGCGCGCGTCCGGCATCGAGGTCGAGGTCGATTTCAGCTGCCAGAATCCGGCCACGGACACCATCGCCGTCACGATGGAGAACGAGCCGGTGCGGGACGACAACGGCCGCCTCGTTCTGAGACCCGCCGGGCACGGCGCCCTGCTGGGCAACCTGGAAGGGATGAACGCCGACCTGGTTCTGATCAAGAACATCGACAACGTGGTTCCCGCCCATCTGCAGCCGGACGTGGTGCGCTGGTGGAAGGTGCTCGGCGGTCTGCTGGTGGAGCTGGAAGCGCGGATCAAGGGCTATCTGCGGGCCCTCGACGATGGATTGACGGATGCCCTGGCCAAAGAGGCCGCGGGTTTTCTGACGGAAACCTTCGGTTACGCACCGCCGGCCTGTTCCGATGTCGACGGGCTGAAGTCCTGGCTGACCGAGCGGCTCGACCGTCCCCTGCGGGTCTGCGGCATGGTCGAGAACCGGGGCGAGCCCGGCGGCGGGCCCTTCTGGACCCGGTCGGAAACCGGCGTCAGCCGCCAGATCGTTGAAATGGCCCAGCTTGACACCAAACAGCCACAGACGCAAAAGCTGCTGCGACAGGCGACCCATTTCAACCCGGTGTTCATGGCCTGCGCCCTGAAAGACGCCACCGGCCGGCCGCACCGTCTCGGGCGCTACGTCGATGAGTCGGCGGTCATCATTACCGAGAAAAGCCTGGCCGGCCGGCCCATCAAGGCCCTTGAGCGACCTGGACTGTGGAACGGTGCCATGGCCGGCTGGAACACCCTGTTCGTGGAAATCCCGGCGGCCGTCTTCCAGCCGGTCAAGACCGTCAACGACCTGCTGCGCCCGGGGCACCAGCCGGGCTGACCGACTGCAATGGGCAAAAAAATCGGCCGGCGGTGGATTTCACGGCCGGCCGACACTTTTTCGGCGCTCGAACGCCTCGAGCAGCTCCCGCATGTCGGCGGCGAGATAATCCCGGCAACGCCGGCCGATCTCGTCGGGCACACCCCAGTACGCTTCGGCGACGGCGCCGGCGATGGCGGCCTGGGTGTCGGCGTCGCCGCCGAGCAGCACGGCGTTGCGCACCGCCTGCTCGAAGCTGTCCGCCTCGAGGAAGCAGATCAGCGCCTCGGGCACGGACCCCTGGCAGGTGACATCGAAGCCGTACCCCGGCCGGATGTCGGCCAGACGGCGGTCGAGATCGTAGTTGAAGGTCGTTTCGACAAACTCCTTGATCCCGGACTTCTTCTCCCCCTTGCGCGCCAGCAGCACGGCGGCGGCCACCGCCTGCGCTCCCCGGATCCCCTCCGGGTGATCGTGGGTCGCCGCCGCGCTTTTCGCCGCCTCGTCGAGAACCGCCGCCAGATCGTCACCCAGCCAGCCCACCGGGCTGACGCGCATCGCCGAGCCGTTGCCGTACGAGTTGTACGGCCCGGCGTCATCGGACATTCCCCAGCGAACGAAACGCGCGCCGTAGCCGGCGTCGGGATAGCGACGGAACCACTGCCGATAGGCATCGGCATAGCAACGGCCGTGCAGCAGGGCGTCGGCCGTGGCGCAGGTCAGCACCGTATCGTCGGTAAAGCGGCAATCGGCGGCAAACAGGGCAAAATCGTCCGCGGCAACCGGATTGTGCTCGAACCGCGAACCGATGATGTCTCCGGCGATGGCACCCAGCATGCTCTTCCTCCCATCCTGTTTTCGGCGTCTTTCGACCAATAGGCCGCTCGCTGCATGTAGGCCATCGATGACGCCTCGCTGTCAAGTCCCGATTTCTCCCTGCCAATCGGCGAACATCCGCTCCAGAGTGTAACAGGCATGCAGTTCGGTGCTGTCGAAAAGCGGCAGATCTTGTATGCTGCGCTCCGAGCAGCAGCGTTATCTCGGTACAGCCGAGAATGATCCCCTGGGCACCGGCTGCACGCAGCCGTTCGATGACACGCAGGTAGCCGGCGCGCACGGCAAAGAGATGTCGGCCTGGCCCCGGGGCCCATCTTCTCGCCCCAGGACAGGTACAACAATTTCATACGTCCCAGCTGCACCGGCAACTGGAACAAATCGCTCGAAAAAGGAATCAGGATGCCGGGAGAACTGGCGAAAGAGACGCAAAAGAGCGCAAAACCGGCCGGCAGCCACCCGGCCCGGCAACACCGGCACAGACATGAAAAGCAGTTGACACCTCAATGGGTTGTTGCTATATATCTCGTCCGCAGCCAACAGATAATGGGCGTTTAGCTCAGCGGGAGAGCACTGCCTTCACACGGCAGGGGTCGCTGGTTCAATCCCAGCAACGCCCACCAGAAATTCCAAGGGGTTAGCGAAGATTCGCTAACCCCTTGTTTCGTTTCGTCCCCATTCTGTGCCCATATTTGTGCCCATCCGAAATTTGACCCCTGCCCGAAAAAATTCGACCCCTGCCATGAAATTTTCCACAAGGCACACATGGCAGGGGTCGGGCACGGCGACCAGGAAAATCGGGATTGTCTGTCTGTCACTCCAAATTGAGAACAACAAGCATTAAAGAATCTCTATGTGTTCTGAGATGGTTATAACCTGACAGTTGGCCACGAAACGAAGCGGTGGTCATGCCGCCCCTGGCTGGGGTAAAGATGGAGTTGTCGAAGCTTCATCCAACCTCAGAAAGGAGAACGTCATGACCACCAAACGCAAAGTAGCACGAAGGAAGCTCAGCCTGCTAGAGCTCGCTGCCGAACTGAACAACGTCAGCAAGGCCTGTCGCGTTATGAGTTACTCCCGTCAGCAGTTTTATGAAATCCGCCGCAACTACCAAACCTATGGCGCACAAGGCCTGCTTGACCGCTTGCCGGGGCCCAAAGGGCCACACCCGAACCGGGTGGATGAATCCGTCGAAAAGGCGATTCTCGAGTACAGCCTGCAGTTTCCGACTCATGGGCCTCTCAGGGTCGCGCAACAGTTGGCTTTTCAGGGGATCCAGATCAGTTCCGGTGGTGTTCGTGGTGTCTGGAGTCGCCACAACCTTCTGACCCGGCATGAGCGCCTGCTTCGCCTTGAACGCAGGGTCAGAGAACAGAACCTTGAACTGAGCGACGATCAGGTCCGCCTTCTGGAGCGGTTCAGTCCGGAGGTCAGAGAGCGCCACATCGAAACCAAGCACACTGGCGATTTGGTTGCGGCGGACACATTCTTCGTTGGCACCCTGAAAGGCGTTGGTCGGGTCTATTTGCAGTCGGTGATCGACTGTCATTCCCGCTACGCCTGGGGACGGCTCTACACCAGCAAGTTGCCGGTCACGGCCGTGCATGTGCTCAATGAAGACGTCCTGCCGTTCTTCGAGAAGCACAATGCCACAATCACAACCATTCTCTCGGACAATGGCCGGGAGTACTGCGGTCGGCCGGATCAGCATCCCTACGAGCTGTTTCTGCAGCTCGAAGGCATCGAGCATCGAACCACCAAAGTTCGCCGGCCGCAGAACAACGGCTTTGTTGAGCGTCTGCACCGAACCCTGCTGGACGAGCACTTCCGAATCGAAGGACGCAAAACCTGGTACGAGTCGGTCGAGCAGATGCAGAAGGATCTCGATGCCTACCTGCACCACTACAACCATGAACGGCCCCATCAAGGTCGCGACATGAATGGGCGGGTGCCTTATCAAGGTCTTTATCGACGGATTGCCAAAGAGCAAGGAGACAAACAAAAAAGCAACTAAAGAAGCTGCGTAACCCGTCACCCCGCCAGGGGCGGATGTGTCAGGTGATAACTATCTCTGTACAGAGGGTATTCTGAAAATCTGCCTTGCTGTTTCAGCAATGCTCGTGCCTGGTCGCACTTGACAATCCCTGCCAAACCAAGTCCGGTAAAGTGTTGTTGCTGGAAAGAGGGTCTTACTTTAAAGTATAATTAAAAGGTGTCCTTTACACTACCTAGCAAAGCCACCTCCCGCATTCTAGTAAAATCAAATGCATGGGAAAATGGTCTTTTAAAAGCCTGATAGCCGGCTACATCATCCATAAGCTGCAATGATTTCACAAACCGGGGCAATATATTTGCCTTCCTCGGCAGCTGTTCCCAACCTCAAACTGGCAGGAATAAGCTCAAGGAACTCTCCCTTTGAAGTTGGTAGATGAAACAGCAATGCTTGCAACATCGCTGGTCGCAGCAAACGTTTGTCCGGGTCGATGTTCGGATTTTCTTTTTCGATAACTGTTCGGTTGAACTCGAGCAGCCGATTCTTAAGGTCTTTTTCCTCTTCGTGCGCAGTTTCACTTACAGATTCTTCAGAAAAAACTTCGACCGGTTTTTCTTCCTGAGCCTCGAATTGTTCATTTACTTCGAGATCTTCAGAGGCCGCAACAGGGGTCTTTAATTCTTCCAGCTGTCTCACAATTGGAACAAGAACGGCCTGTGGATTTTTAAACCAGTCTGTTGACCAGATCCTTGTGATTTTCCACCCAAGGCTTTCAAGGATTTCTTGACGCAACCGGTCCCGGTCCCGGGTGGATTTTGCTGAATGGTAGGTGGCGCCATCACATTCTATCCCCATAAGGAACCGACCGGGCATTCCTGGGTCCTTGACCGCCAGATCAAGATAGAAACCGGCGACCCCAAGCTGTGGCACGCATTCATAACCATATTCCCGCAATGCGTCCATGACCGCTATTTCAAAATCACTATCGGGAGACCTGCCAGTATGAACCGTATGATACAGGTGGCCGGTTTCGCAGTACTCCAGAAAAGCTCTCAGAGCAGCGACTCCCCTGCTCGATCTCGGGCCAACAACGACATCTCCTGAAGACATTGAGGAGTAGACGTGCATTCGTTTTTTTGAGCGGGTAAAAAGAACATTCAGTCGCCTCCAACCGACGTCTGAATTGATGGGACCAAACCGCTGCATGGTTCGCCCACCTATTTGCTCCGGTCCATAAGTCATGGATATAAAGATGACATCCCTCTCATCACCCTGAACATTTTCCAGGTTTTTGATGAACAGTGGTTCTTCAGAGCTTCGGTTTTTCTCATAGCTGTTGCGTGCGCGGTCATCCTCCTTCAAAGCCTGATCCAGTTGCCGTTCAATTTCGTCTCTCTGCTCGGTGTTCATGGCGACAACACCGACAGACTCATCTGGTCGGTCGACTAACTGGGTGAGTAAGTCGGAAACGATCCACCTTGCTTCCTCGACATTTCTCCGCCTACTGAAACGCCCTTTCGGAACCTTCTTGTAGCGAATCCCCAGATCGTCCGACTCCTGAAAGGGCGAAGGAAACAGAACGAGGTCTGAATCATAAAAATGTTTGTTGGAAAAATTGATCAGGCTCTCATGTCGGGAACGGTAGTGCCAACGGAGACGCCTGTTTTTAAACATCGGGATAACTGTATCGAGAATGCTCTCCGTGACCTGGAGGGCAACCGTTTCATCCATCTCCTCCTCATCAACAACCTTTTGAAAAAAGGACGTAGGAGGCAACTGCTTCGGGTCTCCGACAACCACCAGATTCTTACCTCGAGCGATTGAACCAAGTGCATCCTCCGGCCTTATCTGTGAGGCCTCATCCATGATCACGAGATCGAACTGAAACAGACCTGGTTCCAGATATTGCGCAACAGACATCGGGCTCATCATGAAGCATGGTTTCAGAGCTTGGATGGATTTGGGTGCCCGCTTAAGCAAACTCCGCACTGCAATGTGTTTTCGTTTTTTGCCGATCTCGTGCCTAATGAGGGATAGCTCTGAATACTCAGAGACCCGGCCAGACGCAACGCCAATAGGCAACTCAACGTCCGCAGCACGATATGCAATTTTCTCCTGTTGAAGTTTTTGCAGTTTCTTGTCGTACTCCTTGAATTTTGCCCGAATGGCATTCTGCTCCAGCCCACTGAAGTCGGCCAGGAAGGCATTCTCCCGAAAAATTTCCGTAGATAGCTGGTGAGAGATACAAAGCTGCAGGACATCCTCAGCTTGTTCCGGAGCAAACCACTTCTCTTCCAACCCCTTTATGAACTGGTCAAGACCCTTGCCGGCAAGTCGGTTTCTTGCCTTAAGATAATCAAGCCAGGTTCCCAACCAGTCTGGATGCCCTAACGCATTCACATTCTTTTCAATTATGGATCCCGGCCTCTTCCCACCTGACGCGCACCAAGCCTCAAGGTTTACCTTCCCAAGATCTTGAAACTCTTTTTCTGCCTTGATGCACGTGTCATATCGTTTTTGCATGCCCCTGAGGGAATTCTTCAGTTCCTGATACCGCGAGGCAACAGGAGAGGACCAAATGGGAGCACGCAGACTAGGAACGCGCTTCGAGACATCAATAATGGTCTCCAGGTTTTCAAGGACAGCCATGTCATCCTGTGAGTAGCCATTACTTTGCACCGAGAGGTTAACCCCTGCTGACTCCAGGATTGTCTTGACAGGACTGTTGTTCCACCGCTCTCGGTCCTCAACCAACTTTTCCAAGCCGACATGGGTGGATTTCAGTGCCGGCATATTCAAATCAAAAGATTTGACCAACTTGGAAAGAATCGACAACGAGGATTTGAGCTTCTCCTGGAGACACTTGATCGGTGAGATTTCTCCGGCCAAATTGCAATTGCCGTCCTTCAAAGGTTCGTAGCCAGGGAAACGCTCCCTCAGTCTTTTAACCCCTTTTATCAGGGCATCGCTCAGAGGGCTAAGTTCCTCACTGGCAAAGTTGAGAATGTTCATCGCAAGGTTTCGGTCGATAGCGAGCAGAGCTTCACCTATGGCGGCTCTATCGCCAAACCCACGACCATACTGGGCCCGGACTTCTTTGTACCAGTTTCTTAGCACCAGAATACGGTCAATAGGTGTCTCTATTCCCCTGTACAAATCGCCCAGCAATGGTTCCTTTTGGTTCAGCGCCGAAATCTCGTCAATTCCTTTGACGTACTCCAGCAGCTCTGGAACAAGCCCAAGAACGTTTTTCTTGTCAACCCGAACGGAAGACCCCAGTGACAATAGTGCCTTCCGAGCGGCTCGCCATCTGGATGAGAATATTCGGAACAAACCGCCGCCTCTGAAAGTTTCCCAATCCGCAGCCAGAATTTCAAATGGTGGCAATCGGTGAAGGTCATAAATTTCAGACAATTTTTTGTGGAGCGGCGTCAGCACCTCCAACCTCGAGGCGAGTTGCTCTAGAAGAGGATCCAGATCGTCATCATCATATAAAGCCGCCCGACTTCTCCACAGCTCAGTCGGCAATCTGGAAATCAATGAAATAAATGTTTGAAATTCCCTAACTCCATTACTGGACAATTCAAAAACCGAAGCAAGGGTATTGGGAATACTGGGCCTGATTTTCTGAAATCCTGCCTCCAGTTTGCAGGCGACCTCGGCAAGATGCTCAAGTAGCCCGCACTCCTCATTGAGTTCATGCAGTGTCATCCTCCCTGAACAATTCACCGCCGTGAGAGACTCCAATGCCTCACCCAAAGCCCGTACAGACCATGGATCATCGATAGTCTCTTCCTTCAGGGAGCCGCTTAATGTTTCGATCTGCATGTGAATATTCTTATAATTGCCACAAAAGACTCTAAATTCTTCAAACACCTCTGATAATGCAGGCAGACAACTCAATGGCTCGCCACCACGCAATTCGGGCAGTTTCCGCAAACCATCAATGTGAGCCTCTATCTGAGAAAAGGAAATTTCAGATTGATCAGGAATGGAAATTTTTTTTGCCTGCTGTTCCCAGAAATCCTTGAGATCAGCCAAGGCATCGGTCCATTCCTTCAAAAAGGAACAAAGAGATTCGATCTGATGTCCAAAGAGATTATGATTACAAACGCCAAACCAGTAATGGCTGTCAATCTCTCCTGTCGGAGACTGATCTGAAACCTGTTTGTGGATCGATACAAGCATTTCCAGATTGTCAGCGAGTTCCTTCTGCCTGACGGGCGTCAAATTCTCACCATTGATCCAGTGAATTGAGAACTGATCCGGATCAATTTCCAACTGTCTCCTGTAGCGTGTTGCCCTATTGAGAATTTCATGGATTGACAGTCCCGTATTTCGCCAGTGGCTGTTGACGACCTCGACATAGTTTCTCAGTTTGTTTTTGAGATCCTCATAGCGTGCAATGTCGATTTCTATGTCGGCAGGATCACGATATGTGCCACTTTTGTTGATCCTCGACTCAAGATCAGAAAGAATTTTTTGTTTTTGTGTTTTATGGCTATGAAGCTCGAGACAAAAATCCCCTAGTCCAACCTTGTCCAACCTGTCTTTGACAACTTCGAGAGCAGCCATTTTCTCAGCAACGAAAAGCACTTTCTTTCCATTTGCAATCGAAGCGGCAATCAGGTTGGTAATCGTTTGCGACTTGCCTGATCCGGGAGGTCCTTCGATGACAAGGTTGTTCCCTTCAAGGGCATCGATTAAAGCACTGTGCTGGGAGCTGTCTGCCTCATATACAAGTGGGAACTTTTTATGAACACCCTGGATGTCATCAATGGGATATTCAGGTGAATAACCGAAGTCGGCCGGGCAATGTTCTGTCCCAGACGAGGAAAAAAATTGACGTACAATCGGATGTTCTTCAAGAGATGCGCCCTTGGGCCATCTCGCCGGGTCCAAGTCGGCATACATGACCTGTTTGGAGAAATTCAGCAAGGCCAGAGTTGCCTGGCGGCGAATTTTCCAGCGAGGCATGCTTTTGATGATAGTTTGGGATATTTTTTCGAAATAGTCTTCGGGGGTTATTTCTTCATCTATCTCGGGTAGCCTCAAACCGAAATCATTGGCCAATTTCTCCCGCAATGGGATATTCGTCAACAGACCATCATCCTTCAAGACAATCGTATAACGAAAGGTCGATGCCCCACTGTCGAACTCTTTTTTCTCCATCCTAACGGGCAAAGTAAAAAGAGGTGCTCTTCGGACGACGTCTGAATCGCGGCTTTCATACCATTCGAGAAATCCGATTGTCAGATACAGGATATTGGCACCACTTTCCTCTATGGCCGTTTCAGCTTTGCTACGAATACTGCGACAACGCGCCTCCAGTTCAGGCGCATACATCAGAGTCTGCAACTTGGAATCCTGGTGTCTCCGTTCTCCCAGCTCCTCCGTTTCCCTTTTCGGGAGTTCATATGAAGTTTGCAGCCCGATATGTTTCGCCCATTCTTCGGCACCTGGAAAAGAAATATATTTTTTTTGCCCCGTTACGGGATCAACTTCCACATATCCGGCCACAATTAATTCTGCTTCTGTTGGCTCTGGAACGGGGATAAAAGTAAATTCCTTGCCGGCCCGAAGTCGCTCGACAATCTGGTTTGGCAACTCATCGATTATTCGGAGGCAACTTGCCTTGGGGTGCCGATAATTGAGCAGGGTATTACGGTTCGTCAGGTCGATGAGTTTCTTGCGGACAGACTCAAGCGAATCGAAAGCAAATCCCGATGTCGTTTTCTTTTCAAAAGAAACACCATGAGGATCGGCGTTCCCGCCCCTCACAAAATTCACATCTTCAGGGACGACTTGGTCCTGCTTCTGTTCGCCTGGCAAGGACTTGCCTTGGGGCGACATCTGGTATTGGTTTGTGGATTGTTCAGCAACAATAGGAAGGGCCTGATTGTCAGGAGGGCTTTCCCTGTTGGAAGGATTGAACCGGGACGAGTTCTGAATTTTACCCTGATCAGAAACCAGCAACGCCAGAAATTCTTCTCGCGACATTGACGTGAGGCAGCCGTCCTGTTCTTCAAACTCGATATAGCCCTCCTCAATTTTGGTAATCTTGACGGGTCCCACTCCATCCAACTCATAATTGGCACCGACTTGGATTTCAGATATCATGATACCCTCCTCATCTGTCCTGCCATACCCTGATAAAAGTGCAATGCTTGTATTTATTGGATCACAACCGACGAACTAGCCCTTATCGACAAAGTGCAACGGCCCCTGTCAAACCTTAATCACTGCTCAGGACAAACGGCTCTTCTGCCAAATCAAAGGCGGGATTTTCACCGGCATACTCAGACCACCGTTGCTGATAGTTTTGCTGGTCGAGCAATGCGACATCATCAGTTTCACCATCTCGCCCCTCATCCAAGCCATGCTGGAAAGAAACGCCCCCAACGTCAGTCAAAATGTAACGATTATGCAGCGGCTGCCCCCCATCTCTAGCTGCCCACCTCACAAATCGAACTGTCAGGCCGGCAGGAATAAGCCTTGTAAGTTTATTTTGACATTCCTGACGAAAGAACTCTTTCGTCGACTTTGCCGAGGTATGAACCTCCACGAGGGGCATTCCAGCATTCCGGTTTTGGGTTGCTACCTGCAAAAAAGCCCGAAACGCTCTACGATATCGAGAGTTTTCCGGGCCAAAATGCGGATCAACAAAAATAATATGCTTTGCTATAGACAAAAACTTGCTTACCGCCAAGGCCATATCGTCGGCTCTTCTCGGGACGACCTTGGTTCTTTGTACATTCCAGAGCGGGTCAACTGCTGAAACCTCCTCTGCTGCCAACACATGATTCTCCGGGACTGCCTCACTGGCGATAATGGCATGGAATGGATTTTCGGCCTGTTGTCTGAAAGCATTCTCCAACCATTCCAATTCGCCATCATACGGGCGGGATGTTTTGCAAAGCCCATACTTCTTTATTCTTGTCAGCTCAATTTGAAGCTTTTGTTTCTGCTGAAATGAAAAAGAGCCGCAGGATTCATAAACCATTCGCAGCCACTTTTTGGGGAACTCAGCAATAAGGCGGCCTTGGGGGACTCCGAAATTTTCAATGAGGTACCGAAAGGTAGACCATTCCTTCAAACAATCCGGTTCAAGGGCATATTCCTTCAACATCAGAAAAGCTCCTCCGCGCGCTCCTCAAAGAACCCATCCGGCCAATCACCAAGTGAATCTCCATCATCACTGACCTGCAACCTGCGGACACTGTGTTTCCCATTTTTGAAGTCAATGAAATTTATGCTCAGATGCTCCGGCTTCAGCCCACAATGCCACTCAGGGAGAGTTCCATCGGTAGTCTCGCGGATCCTTCTTAACAAACGAAGTAGAAGATGTTCACTATGAGTCTCCAGCAGAAATTGTGTTTGTCCGTAATCAGGTTTTTGTGACTGAGAATAAGAACTCCTCAATGCAGATAAAATAAATAAATCGGCAAGACGACATTGAAGTCCAGGATGAACATGTAGTTCAGGTTGCTCGATAGCGGCAATTCCAACTCTATTATCTAAGGCGGCAATCAGTACCGGCATCATTTGGGAAATGCCAATGCCGATATCATGGGGAAGAACATTGCAACCACGCCTCAAATCCAAAAGAGACAATTCCTTTTTTTCAGGGGTGTCCTTCTGAATTGTTTTCAGAATTGAGGCCAGACCGACCTCTCCAGTCGAATCCACAAGGGACCAGATTTCGTGGTCTGAATCGATTTCCCGAAAGCGCCTGGCTTCAACCTTGTAACCGACCCCCAATCTTTCAGGTTCGGCAAGCCATCGATTCAATTCATCGATAAACTCCTGATCCGCCAAAAAGAGCTTGTCCCACGCCGCAAGACCGGTAGCCCATCGTGCCGGGTCACTGGTTTTGCGAGGGACGAAGTAACGTTCGGGTGTTTTTCGGATAGGTCCCACATAGGCCATACCCTGCAAAATTTCAAGCAGGATGTCTGCGGGACCCCTGATGAGTTGAGTAAGATAGCTTTCAAATTGGAGAATTCTTCTTAGAGCATCAGCCTTTCCGACCTCACTGTAACCACGCAGCAACTCTTCGATGAACTCAACATCAAAGCTTAGATTATCGTCCCACAAAGTAGGCGGACTACAACATAAGGTGGCGGGAATTCCTACATCGCTCTTCCCCGCCAAAAAATCATCAGGCAACAGACCTGCAACAAGGTCCTGTAAAAAACTATCGCCGTATGAACAGAATACTTCATGACTGAAATTGACATATTTAAGAAATTCATCAAAACCTGGCTGCACGCCATCAAAATAAACTTGCTTATCAGTTCGGACAATATCTGCAATTTTTTCATCAAAAAGCCCACTTGATATGCGGCTCATGCACGGAGATGAACTTGCAAAGTCCCATGAAACTTCTATTTCAAAAAAATAATGAAATGAAAACCAAGAATCATAATATTCTGTGCGTATATCACATACTTCGACTTGTTCTGGATCTATTCCCCTAAAAGGAAACGCCGGATAAACTTTAAAAAAACTTGAATCGCAAGTAAAATCTATCCTAATTCTGATGGATTTATAAAGATCGTGACCATTCACCAACGACCTAAAACCACCGAAGTCTAAAGTTTCACCTGCCCAAGAAGAGTTATCAGCATCCAAATTTCCATGCTCAAGAATTTCTCGCATATAATGTAATGCTTGGATAATGGTGCTTTTCCCTGCGCTATTAGCTCCAAAAAGAAGTGTAATAGGCGCAAATTCAATCCGCACAGGGTCTGAGATGCCCTTAAAGTTTTCTATTGTCAGAGCAATTATCCTTCCAATCATCCCCTAATCTCAACCTTTTTAGTTCACAAAAAAAAGAACAACACAAGACAAATAATTTCAAAAACACTAATTGGCACACAATATAATACTTATCTACATACTCTAACCGCCATGTTCAATAACTTATTTTCGACAACTAGAAAACATACGATTTAATTTCATTTCACATGAATCAAAACAAACAATAAACAGTGCTTGTTCTTATCATCTTATTAATTTCAGGCCGCACAGACAAAAACAAAACAGCCAAAACGAATTGTTTATCTTTCAAGTCCTTACTTCCAAAAAATCTTTTGCAAAATTGGTCAATCTCGCCCCCTGAACCCTTTGACCCGTCAAATGATTCACCACTATGCAACGCTCAAGAGCCCTAGAGTTGATATCCATGAAATCATTTGTCGCCTGCATTGTATTGCGGTAAGATTCCGGAACAATCTCGCGGCAAAGAACATCCAGGCTGTAGCGACGGCCATTCTTCAATTGTGTCTGGTAATCCACGACAGCGTTCAGTCTCGGCACTGCCTCCTCCCAAC
Source organism: Geothermobacter ehrlichii (assembly GCF_008124615.1). Classification (NCBI taxonomy): domain Bacteria; kingdom Pseudomonadati; phylum Thermodesulfobacteriota; class Desulfuromonadia; order Desulfuromonadales; family Geothermobacteraceae; genus Geothermobacter; species Geothermobacter ehrlichii. Next base: position 206,256 of record NZ_VNIB01000002.1, on the reverse strand, counting down.
GATAGGGGGAATCCGGCTCTTCAAACTTGCGCCGCCACCGTTCAACAAAAGTCCTGACATCAACCGAAGAATTGTTGGCGTGAGGAAATGTCACCATGGGAACCTCCCCATTCTCACCAACACCGTCGACATGAGTCTTGTTAACCTTGTCCGTGTCACCGGTCTGGTCTGCCGGGTTCGAACATTTTGGGCTTTCTTTCTCGGGGCGCTCAAAAATCGGCCCCCCTTCTGCCAACCTTCTTGCCACAAAAACATTCAGGTAAAACCACCGAACAACCTCAAGACAGTCATTCCAGACCTTAAAAGCATCGTTGCCAGGAACAGCCTCATTGTGTGCTCCCCGGTTACCCAACTTTCTTATCCGGTGCAACTTGTTTTCAATAAGGGGTGACAGATGGTCCCTGAAAGCCGTGTTGCTCACCAAATCGAAAAGGCTCTGCTGAACCGGCAGCTTGAGGCTCCATGCAGCATAAGCTTCGCGAACTACCCAATCCGCAATACCTCTCATCTTGACGGCGGCAGATATTGCATCGCCACTCTTCAGAGCATCGTCAGTAGCGCTACACAAATCACAGATCTCCGAAGACCACTGGCGTAATAACTCGAAAGACATTCCCGGCACGGCATTCCTCCTGGGTTTCAGCAACAGGCGTACCAGTTACACCTCGACCCCATACTTGGCAATCCAGTTATTGAGCGTCTGGTAGTTCTTCAGCCCCAGCAAGGCGGCGGCGCGGCGCTTGTTGCCGCCGGCTTCGTCAAGGGCTCTCCTGATGTAGTGGGAAGTCAAAAAGGCTTGTAATTCCTGGATATTGAACCCTCCCCCCAAAGGTTGGGACAGAATATCATTTTTGTCCTCGGTTGTGCCAGGAAGAAGTGCCTGGCGCACGTCCTCCTCCTGAATCACCTCCTCCTGGCACCAGACACAGATCCGCAACACGGTATTGTACATCTCCCGGGCGTTGCCTGGCCAGGTGTGCCGCAGCATAATATTCTTTGCGTTGATAGAAAATTTCTTCTGCTTGTAGCCAGGCTCCTTGCCCAGTTCCCGGTTGACCTGGGTCAGCATGTGTTCGAGCAGAAGATGGATATCCCCTTCTCTCTCACGCAGAGGCGGCAGCCGAAGTACGGCAACGGCCAGGCGGTAGAACAGATCCGAACGAAAACGCCCCTGCGACACCTCCGTGAGCAGATTCCTGTTGGTGGCGGCAATGATGCGGACATTGACCTGCCGGTCTTTGGCATCCCCGATACGACGCACCACGCCATCGTTCAGAACCCGCAGAATCTTGACCTGGGCATCGGCCGGCAGCTCGCCGATCTCATCCAGGAACAGGGTCCCGCCGTCGGCCTGCTCGAAATACCCCGGATGCTCTCTGTTCGCACCGGAAAAAGCCCCTCTGACGTAGCCGAAAAACTCCGACTCAAACAGCTCTCGGGGGATGGCGCCACAATTGACCGCCAGAAACCGCTTTTCTGACCGGCGACTTTCGCGGTGAATAAAGCGCGCAAACAGCTCCTTGCCGGTTCCTGTTTCGCCTTCGAGAAGGACTGGCACATCCCGAGCCGCCACCAGGCGGGCCTGGATGACCAGCTTCCTGATGATTTTGCTCTGGCCGACAATGCCGTGTGTTTCCGGCTCTGCTGCCAGGTCGTAATGCGCACTCAGCCTCATCAGGCGACGATCGGCCCCGGCAATCGTATCCGGGACATACTCGGCGAAGATGTTGAAGGGCATTTCGACACTCTCCACGCCCTTTTCCCGGGACGCCTGGACAAGTTCGGCCTCGGCGAACGGGCCCTTGGCGAGCAAGATCCAGACCGCCGCCATGGCCGGCGTGCCGGGACTCAGGTGAAAAACCGGCACAACCTCGCGTCGCTCCATCCTCTCCTGCGTCAGGACCTTGTCCACCTGATCACGGGCTGCAACATAGATGGCAGCAAAATCAACCGGACTTGGCAGTTCGACGGAAACCAGCTCAACTGGAAGCCCGCACTGCCTCTCCAGCCAGGCCACATAATCGGCAACATTCTCCGCCGGCCCATAATTGTCGAGCAGCACCAGACGCGAAAACGTCATCTCCGTCGCCACCCTGGCAATGGGCCCCATTTGACCATCCGCCTCTCCCCTTGAAGCCTTCAGGTCGTTCATCCCCACCCAGGCAAAAAGAATGCGCTCCATCGTCAACTCCCGGAAAAAGGTTTCGTCCACTATATAAACTTTTTTACATCGACACAAACAATCTTATCTCCCGCAACCAACAACCAGACCTTCCCAGACAGATAAGCTCTGTTATTTCAACGCATTACTTCTTTGGCACCGCCCTTGCTCTTTGCGCTTGCGAAACACGAAATCTGAGAGAAAGGAAACTTGCCGATGGAAACGATGATCAACAGCCTGCTTCAGTCTATTCAGGTCAAGGACATTCAAACCTTCAACCAGATGAGCGTCGCTCCCCTGGTCGCATCAGAGCAGATCGGCCCCGACTACCTGACCATGAGCCAGGGCTTTGCGCAGGGCGTTCTGACCGTGAAGGAAGTCAGTGAATCCGGTTCGGTTCCGGAGCTCTATGTGGTCAATGAAGGAGATACGTTCGTCCTGCTTTTGGACGGAGAAGAGATCCAGGGCGCCAAGCAAAACCGGGTGCTCAACACTTCGATTCTCGTCGCCCCCAAAAGCGAGTGTGTCATTCCGGTCAGCTGCACGGAACAGGGTCGCTGGGAGTACAAGTCACAGCAGTTCAAAGACTCGCAGGTGGTCATGCCCAGCTTCCTGCGCTCTCGCAAACAGGCCTCTGTGAGCAGAAACGTCAAGACATTCAAAAGCTACCGTTCCGACCAGCACGAGGTCTGGGAAGGTGTGCAAGCCCTTCACTGGGCCATTGGTACCCATTCAGAGACCGGAGCCATGCGGGATGCCTTCGAGGACAAAAAACCCGACATCGAAAAATATGTTCAGGCTTTCGCCGGCATCAAGGATGTCAATGGCATCGCCGTTTTTCTGGACGGCAAACTGGCGGGGGTCGATTTTGTTTCCCATATCCCCGCCATGAACGATCTACTGCCCAAACTCATTGGCAGCTATGCCATGAGCGCCCTTGCGCCCGGGGAAACGTCCGCGCAGCAAGCCCCCTCCCGGGAACAGGTTGAACACTCCCTTTCCCTTGTCGGCCGTTGCGCTGTTGACATCCACACATCGCAAGGCGTTGGCGAAGATGCCCGGCTGGAAGGACCGGAAATCCAGGGCGCCGCCCTGATTGCCCTCGATACCGTCATTCACATGGCACTCTTTGTCAAAACCGAACAGCAGCAGTACCAGGGAGAAATGGCCAGCTTCAACCGCCGTCGCCACTTCAGGAGGTTCCATTAAGGCCTCACAAGGAGGGGGAGCTGCCGGAGCCACAACGGCTCCGGCAGCCTTGGACAACCTGCTTCAGCCAGTCAGGGTGCCTTATCAGGCCTTTATCGACGAATTGCCAAAGTGCGAAGATACGAACAAAAAAGCAACCAAAGAAGCTGCGTAACTCGTCACCCCGCCAGGGCGAAAGTGTCAGGTGATAACTCTATCTCTGTACAGTTAGCAGTATTTATATTTCAGCAGAAAAAACTGAGCAAGACAAATTTGCCGTAGGTATTTTTATAGAAAATTCAAACTTGTCAGCAAACTCCCTTCTCCTTAATTTGTTTTTAATTTTATCATCTCCCACAAAAGGATGCAGCAATACTGAAAATATTTTTCTGAAGTATTCTTTTTGACTTGGCTTTGCTCTATCTAATTTTGCCAAATCTTCTTCTATAGAAGAAATTGAGAAACAGTGTTTATGTTTAAGTTCAATGGCATGATAATATTGTTTATTTTTAATTCTAAATGTTAAATCTATTCTCTGCTTTACGTAATCGAATTCTTTTCTTTTATCGTAGTCGCATTCCTCTTCTTTACATATCTCATCACTGACAACATTTTCATTTTCAAACAAAAATCGCATAAACTCTATTTGAAACCATTTTTCGCATCCATATATTTTATTCTCTGATAAAAATCGTAATGTTTTTTTGATGTGCTCTTTTTGCAAAAATTCACCAAGCAATATCCTCAATGATTCACTTTCAGATTTTCCGTTCATATCTTCCCCTTTTGACTCTTAAAATTGCTCTTTATTATCTATTACAAATCTTTTTCTAAATGGCCTGCTGAGGTCGGCCCGCAATAGTGGACACTATATTATGGTCAAGCAGCCCCTTGTCGCGTGACGTATTTCTTCCAATATGCCACCGAGCAGAGGTTGCCCAGGCTTGGCATATCGCCTCTGCAGGTTGTAGAATACTTCAATGTCCCCCTCGGTGCCCTTGTGAGTTGAACATATCTATATTTATAGTTTTGGCACCTGCCCCACGCTCCACACCCCAACCAAACATGAAACCGGGGTGCTGTACCAGTTTTGCTTTGTCGGAAATGATGGCTTGGGTTCAAGAACCGAACGAACAAGAGCTGAATTAAAGTTTTCGACCTTTTTTATCCGATCGTCATTGGGAACGTCCTTGGAAAAAACATCGACCAAGGCACAGAAAATCTTTGCCGTATTCTCATTATCCAATTTGTTTAACTTCTCCAAATCGCCCAAATATGCGCCACCTGTCGCTCGCATTTTGAATTCGATGACCACCTTTTTCCCTCCATCGAATTCAAAGATCAAATCTGAAGGGCCGCCATTACCAAGGTCAGTTTCCCGGCACCATTTTGGTTTTCCCCCGAAAATTTCCTCCGCATTTTTCATTATGCTCTTGCCAACCTCGAAAGCAAAAGCCAACTCGGGCATGAAAAAGATCCCCTCACCAGCAAGCTCTTCAAGCTCATCATTCAACCGCCTCGCGACATTGACAATTTCTTTGCCCATTTTTTCAAGATACGGTTCCATCCCACCGCTCTCCTTTGTCTGAAAGAAGTTGTATTTTAACTAGTTGTCCCTGAAAAACCCCGCAATTCGCCCTCAGGCGACGATTGTTTGAAATTCGGTACTCTGCTCTGAAACGACCAAACGCCTCACAAAAGTCGCTAGAGCAAACCGGAACGATAAAAGCGCCTACTTGAGCCGTACCAGCTCTTTGAAAACAAGCCAAATGAAAGCCCGCAGAAGCTTTCGCAGGTTGAAGCCGCACGCAGCCAGGATGGCGTTCATCGTTCATCTTGTCGTCATCAACTCCCTTGAGGTGATTGCATGCCATCCGGTGCTCTTCCTTCAGTTAGAATTTTTCAGGGGCGATGAGTTATTCCTATTTTACACCCTGCAAGCGGAACAGGCGGGCCATTGAACTTTTTTGAAGGAACGCTTAAAACAAATGCCTGGCTTATAAATTTCAATTTCTTAAGTATCAACCAATTCAACAGACGCAACACCAATCTCGTCATTTTCACAAATAACACTTGCACCATAAGGCTCTGGAGAAATATCTATTATCAATATTATCCCAGAAGGTTCACATTCACTGTCGACTTCTGCTTTAGTTTTGTTCTGTGCAATCCAAAGGTAATTATTTGTTGTGTTTTCATCAAGTGTTATAATTAGTCTTTTTGCCATTGCTTCACCAAAATTTAACAAACACAATCAGAACGTCAACAATCTATTAAATCAATGTTCTATAGATTGAATTCACTAATCAATCTGATAAAGGCCTATATCCAAGCAACTCCATATCTATTCTTCTTGGTGTTGCAAGACGTCCAATCTTGGGATCAAGGACCATGTCACGGTAATATATGCACCTACAGACAAACGCCTCATATGCGTCATCAAATTTTCTACTTATCTTAAAATGCTTCTTTTGTTTTCTTAGTATTTTTCTTATTTTTTTATTTGCTATAGAATCATAAATAAACACCGAACTTGGTGCATGAAAATGCAAATACTTTGACGCAAGCGATCTTTTTTCTATTCCTGTTGCATCCTTTAACACACCAGTAAAATACTTATGAGCTTTAAGCAATGTAAAAACATTAGATTCGTTGAGCCTTTCTATTTTTTTCAATTCTTGTATATAAAGATCTATGTCGGAAGCCTTGATTATGTCTACAGCATCCTCCATTTTAAAACCAGGCTTTGCTTTTCTCTCTATTGATGCAGAGTAGGCCCTACCAATAATCCATAATTTTGCGCGAATTACGTCTCGGTTGTCATGGTGTGGTTTTTCTTGACACATTCGATACAAGACTTCATTGCCCCATCCAGAATAATCACTGTCGTATTCCATCTTGCCTCCAAGGCCACAAGTTAACAAACTATAAACAACTTGCAATTATCACGACTTTACAACACAAAGTTAAAAATCATGTTTTAGCAACAGAGCTATTTAACAACAACTAGTTTCCTACGACCACCTATTCAAAATAAAACTATCTAACATTAATCATTTGGCAACCTTGTTTTAATTTTTATAATTTTATTCACTGGATCAATTTCATACTTGTAAATATTAAGCAACCAGTCATCGAAGCGCATCTTTTCGTAAAAAAGCCCCGTACTTGGATCTATCATTTTTTTGATTTCTATGGCTTCCATCGACAAATCAGCCACTGAGCCATCAAATGAGCTAATAACAACTTTTACCTTATACCTACCATCGTTTTGCAGTAGCCTGAGATATTCCGGATATTCCATCAGCCTCTCCTTTCATGCCACAAAATACACCACCAATCTCAAATTTTTCTCAAATTTTCCAATGCCCAGGAATTTTCACGTCATTCTGGTGAAACCTATGCGCGAACCAATAGCCTCATTTTTGTTCTGGACTTCCCACCGCAGCCATTCGACATACTGTTCAATATCGCAACCGCCGTAAAAATCTGCCTTTTTACGCACCACCACAAAATCGCCGGGTGTCAGGCAAGTCAGCTCACGGGCCTTCTCCGGCGCCAGAACCAGTCCGAAGAAGTGGCGAAACGCGTGCACAACCTGCTCGGGTCCCAGATAGTCAAATCGGCACTTGAAGGTGAAGCGACGCATAGCGGCAGGGTCAAGATGGGCCTTGAGGTTCGTGGTGCAGGCAAAGGGGAGCGGATGCTGCTCCATCCAGGTCAGCATTTCGTTGACCTGGGAAATCTCCCAGCTTGCATTCGCCATGCGCCGATCACCGAGAAGCGAATCAACTTCGTCAAAAACCAGGAAACTTTCGTTCTCACGCGCCTCCGCAAAGGCATTGGCTATGTTTCGTTCCGTCTCCCCCACCCACATGGAGAGCAGGTCGGACGCATGCTTGACCAATACCGGCATTTGCATCCTGTCAGCGAGGTACCGCACATAGGCCGTTTTGCCTGTGCCAGAAGGTCCGTATAGGCAAAATGAGACGTTGCGTTTTCCGCGTTCGGCAACAAGGTCGGCAAGCTCCATGAGATTGCAGTCCGCAACGCTCAACCGTGGGGCAAACGACTCTTCAACGCGCTCCGGCCTTGCTGGCCCTCCACCTTTCATTGCCTTGACGATACTGTCGGCCGCACATTTGAAATCTTCCACCGCGCCGCCTGTAAACCTGGCAAATCTCACCGCGTTGGACACCACCGCCGGAGGCAAATCCAACCTTGTAAGCTGTTTGAGGTCGCCTGTTGACAACTCCAGCCCTTCCTTGGCGAGGTGTCTTTGCCAGACCCGCTGGCGCAAGGCGAGGGGCGGATTTTTCATTTCGATCGCAAAGGACATGCGGCGGATGATGGACGGCGTCAGATTGCTGACCCTGTTGATGGTCCAGATCACCGGAACCGGGTTGTCCTCCAGCAATCGATGGATAAAGACTTTCGAACCGGAGTTTTTTTCTCCCGGAATGAACGTTGCCGCTCCAGCGTTTTCGAGCAGATCATCCATCTCGTCAAACAGCAGCAGGCTCTTTTGCTGGAAGCGCAGCAGATTCTGCATGACCTGCAGGCTGCTGATCCTTTCATGTCTTGTCGGCTCTTCACCCTGTTCGTCCTGTTCTCCCAGGGCATAGAGAGAAAACCCCAACTGAGCCGCCAGAGTTTTGCTGAATTCTGTTTTGCCAGTTCCGACAGGGCCATACAACAACACGTTGATCCCTTTGAGCCGCCGCGCGACGGCCTGTTTCAGAAAGCGGGCAAGACGGTCCCTTTCCAAAGCGATATGATCGTAATCGCTCCACTCAAGAGATGCTTGCTCCACATGCCCCAACAGACAGGAGAGGATGTCCTCGCAGTCGGCGAGGGATTTCTCGAAGGCATGCAGAATCTTTTTCGACAGATCGAAGCTGTCGTCGATGTCCTTGCCGATACCCAGCCCTGGCACGATAACCCCGGATCTGAACAATCGTCCTCCGCGCGTGAGCAGAATATGCAGGCGCCTTGTTCCCAGGCCAAGACAGGAGGCGCAAAGAGGCATCGTGCCAAAGCCGGCTTGTGTCAGAGCGTTGAACAGCTCATACAGGGGTTCGTGAATCCGGTAACGCAGCAACATCCCCAAAAAAGCTGTTTCGTCCCTGTCGAGCTGTATCTGGGAGACCAGTTCGCGAATGTTTCTTTCGAGAATACCGGGTTCAGCATTCTGAAGAGAGTCAACCCTTTTGGCCAAAAGCGCCTGGGTCGCTTGCCTCATCACGTGAAAAGCCCTGCGGGAGCCTTCCGCCTGCCCGCCCCCCTCGCAACACAGTTTAAGCAGCTCCCGCAACTTTCCATCCTCATCCGAGATGCCCAGATAAGTCAGGATCGACGGGATGCTTCCGCACAGCCCATCCATGACAGCGAAGGGCAGCTTGCCGACCTGCAACAGGTTCCACAGATACCCGGCAATGACTTTCTGCTCGTAGCGGTCGACCATGTAATTGCATCTCCTGCTTTTCTGGATTCACAAAACATGGTAAGGACGGTGACGACGAATTGTGTCGCATACAAACAGCAGAGGGGCATAATGAAGAAAGGACCGAGAGACAAGAACCAGGTGCTGTTACGCCAGTGGCAGATGCTCAAGCATGTGCCCCGCAGAGGGCGTCGCACCGCGCAGGAGATTCACCAAATGCTTCGGGAAGATGGATTCGACGTTGACCTGCGCACCGTGCAGCGCGACCTGAAACAGCTCTGGGAAGGCAACATCTTTCCCCTGTGCCGGGACGACAACAAGCCGATCGGCTGGTACTGGGATCGGGAGGCGGACATTTTCGATCTGCCGGGCATGGATCCCCATACGGCGCTGGTTGTCCGCATGGCCGAATCCCACCTTGAGAGCGTTTTGCCCCCATCCTGTATGGACCTTATACGCCCCCGGGCCCGTCAGGCCGTGAAGGTCCTCGACCAAACGGATCTCGACCACTACCGCCGCTGGCCGTACAAGGTGCGGGTTATCAGCCGGGCCCAGCCCCTGCTTCCGCCGGACATTGATCCCCAGGTTCTGAAGACGCTCTATGACGCCCTGCTGCGCGGCGTGAAAGTGCGGGGAATGTATCGAGGAGTCGGGAAGCAGGAGGCGGAAGAGCGGATTTTCAGCCCGCAGGGACTGGTCATTGCCGATCCGGTGATCTATCTTCTGGCAAGCTTCAAGGACTATCCCAAGATCTACCACCTGGCTCTGCACCGTTTTGAGAGCGCCGAGGCCTTGACCGAAAAGGCCCACGTCATTCCAGAGTTCGACCTCGACGCCTACCTGGAAGCTGGCGCGTTTGGTTTCCCTGTGAAAGAAGGTGACACCATTCGCCTCAAAGCCGTTTTTTACGACGGAGCGGGCGAACATCTGGTGGAAAGCCCTCTGAGCACCAACCAGACCTACCAAAGGGAGGAGGAGGACATCATCATTACCGCCGAGGTTCCAAACACCCAACAGTTACGCTGGTGGCTGGCCAGCTTCGGCGAAATGGTCGAAGTGCTGGAACCGAAGAGCCTGCGTAACGAATTTGCCGAGATGGCAAAGGAAATGTTGGAAATGTATTCCTGACGCTATCCTTGCGGTTCCGTTGGATTCCGATGGGCGACACGGATCATTGCAACCGTTTGAAAGACCGCATGGCGTGTCGTGTTCTGTCACAAGCGGCTGTATCCTTTTGCGGTGCGAACAGGTGGATAGATTGGAGACCTGCATGAAAGCGAATCCATCGGTCGCGCCGGTTCCGGTGCCGGAAGGAGCCGAGCTGGAGATCTTCGGCGTGGTGACCACGGTCACACTGGTTCAATCCCAGCAACGCCCACCAGAAATATCAAGGGGTTAGCGATGATTCGCTAACCCCTTGTTTCGTTTCGTGCCCATTCGAAACTCGTGCAGTTCTTTATTGCCACGACACGCCAGTCGAGAACGATGGACTTTCAGCCCAGGCCTTTGAGGTGCTGCACAATTTCCCCTCTCGCTGAGGGAAAGGGTCAGGGGGATTAGGCCCGTCCTCTTTCCGTACACGCTGAGGAGGCTGCAGTCGTTTCGCCTGACGGGAAAAAGAATCAGGGCAGAAAGACTTCCATCGGTTCCGACTGCTTGCCGTCGGGGTTGGTAATCTGAAAGATCAGCCTTTTGTCCTGGTTGCTCGACGGATAGCGCTGGTAGATCATCGTCTGGCAGTCGACATAGAGCAGCCGGCCGGGAACAGGCTGAAAGGCGCTGCCCGAACGACCCGGATTGTCCCGCCTGTGGGCATGGAGAGTCAGGGGGCGGTGGGCAATATTGGGCAGGCTGCTGTCCGGCTGTGACACGGTCAGAATCGAATTGTAGTAGAAGTTCTTGCCCCTGAGGATGATCTTGTAGTGGTTGACGTAATCCTCTCCCCGTTCGACGCTGTTCAGAACGGGAATGTCGTTGACCCACAGCGAGCGCGGCAGTGAGGCGTTTCCGCCGGGGTTGCGAACCTGAACCCCGTAGACACCGGCCTTGAGAGTCGATGGAATCCTGAATTCGAGGGTTCCGGAATCCCTGAGATCCATGGCGACCACCACGCCGTCGAATAGCAGGCTGGCCCCGGGGAGAAAGTGCTTGCCGCGGACTCTTATGGTCTGGTCGGCCGAGGTGCCGCAGGCGTCGACGTTGCGGGGTGTAATTTCGGTGATCACCGGGGTGGGTTCGAGGATTTCCACGAAACGGGACTGGCCGGTTTTTTCGCTTCCGTCCTCCAGGCTGAGCGCATAGTCGCCGGGCGGCAGCTCGGGCAGCAAAAAGTGCAGGATGCGCGGACCAAGGTCGCGGACCGGAACCTGCCGGTCGCCGAGAAAAACCCGGGTATCTTCGGTGAAGGGGCCGCCACTGACGGTGACGAGGGTGCCGGGCTCCCCCTGGTTCGGGGCGACGGAGGTGATGTCGAGAGCGCTGACATTGCCGGGCAGCAGCATCAGCCAGGCGAAAAGCAGGAACAGAAAGGGTCGCATGAGCGCTCCTCTAGGAATGTGTTCCCACTACCCTTCGATGGCATGCGGGAACGTGCGTCCACAGTCTCTCACCCTTTCATTTAACCGTCATTCGGTGTTTCTGCAAGTCGGCTCCCGGCGGACCTGACGGCCGAGGAGGGCGAACCGGTCGGCTGATTTGCGCACCGACCGGGTTTCAGATTCCGGACGAGGCCGCCGAGCAGCACCAGGGAGGTCAGCTGAAAGCCCCAGAAAGAGGCCAGTTTGAGCCAGGCGAAAGAGGACGAGAGATAGCGGATCAGCCAGCCGGCGGCAAGGTCACCGGCAATGGTCGCTGCGAGTAGCCAGATCAGCAGGCGCTTGATGCGGTCGGCGTAGGGGGTAAACAGCAGCAGGTGGGTGAAGATCACGAAGAACAGCCCCATGGCGAACAGGTGGAAATGGGTCACTTCCAGCAGGCCGGAAAAACTGCGCGGATTCATGAAGCGCTCCGGGTCTCCCAGATAGTAACGGATCACGCCGGTCAGGGAAAAGCCGAGCTTGTCGTGAAACATCAGCAGTCCGGTTGCCCAGTGAAGCAGAAAGTAGAGATAGAAAAAGCCGAGAATGATTTTGGCTCCGGGTGTGCTGCCCGGTCCGGCGATCATCATGCGCATTTCAGTCTCCTTCCGTCAAAATGGACCACAGGGCAAGAGTCTTGCGCACCAGCCGGGTGACGGCTTGGGCGGACAGGGTAGCGCCGGTGATTCCCTGGATATCACCACCGATTCGCAAATCCGGCGAGAGGCCGTGGTCGTCGAACTGTTCAAGCCAGCGGGCGGCGGGCCGGTACTCCTCCGGTTCGAAAAAGGCGAGAATTTCGACGCGCCGCACCCTGCCCTGCGGATCGATCAGGATCAGGACCGTGGCCGGACGGGTGCGAACCGTCGTTGCCTCGATGACGGCATAACCGGTGATTTCCTCCCCCCGGTGACCGACGTAGAAGGTGGCCAGAAGGCCAGTGTCGCTCCCGGCCAGTCTGGCCACCTTCGCCTGCTGAGCGGCGGAGAGGTACAGGGTGCGGGTTTCGACCCGCTCCGCGTTCGGAAACGCCAGGGCCAGGGCCTCGCTGCGGGTCATGAGCACCCCGGCGCCGCAGGGCCGGGGAGGCGTCAGAACCGCCAGTATCAACATGGCGCCGATAAAACGGATTGCTTTCATCGCGGAACTGCCTTTCGGAATCGGTTCCGGGGGAAGAGGCTTTCCCCCGGAACCGGCAATGGCGATCAGAAGATGAAACCGATGCCAAGATTGATTTCGTCGGCGCGGGCAACGCCGTTTTTCTGGTCGAAGTTGCGATAGTCGATCTTGACGACCACGTTCGGAATCGGCTTGTAGCTCAGGCCGGTGACATAGAGGTCGACGTCCTCGCTGGAGCCGCGGTAATCAATGCTTTCGTAACGGAAAAACGGGGCCAGGTAGTGGCTGGTGCCCGGAATCAGCAGCGGCAGCAGGTCATAGGCGATTTCGCCGTACCAGCCCGTCACCCGTTCCGGGACCCCGGCCAGCTGAGCCGTATCTTCCAGATCAACCTGCGAGCCGAGGGCCTTAAGTTCCAGTCCGTGCGCCTTGTAGCTGGCATGCAGCTCATAGATGCGGGTGAAGACGTCGGCTTTGCCGCCGGCGAATTCCTGGTCCTGTCCCGAGTTCCCCAGATAGACGCTGCCACCCAGATTCAGACCGAGCAGCGGTTCGTAGTCGAGCCTGGCGACCAGAGCGAAATCCTCCGCGGTCGCCTTCGATCCTTCCTGCCTGCCGCCGCGAATTCCCGTACTGTCGAATCCTGCCGCATCCAGGCCGTTGACCAGGTAGAGTTTGTACTCCAGCCCCTCCGCCAGCCGGCCGTAGGCACCAAGGCCCATTTCCCGCCAGGTGCTGGGAAGGACCTGGCGCTCCACCAGCGGCCGGTCATTGCCGTGAAACAGGGTCGGTTCGTGCAGTTCGTTGGTGATGCCCATCGGCACCAGCAGCAGGCCGGCGCGAAGATTGAACTTTTCGTGCAGCAGAAAGTCGAGGGTGGCGAATTCGAGCGCAACCTCGCCGTTTTCGCCGGTGGTCGCATGTTCGAATTCGATCTCGCTGTTCAGGACGATCCAGTCGTTGAACTTGTAGCCGGAATAGAGCACGAAGCGCAGGAAGTCGACCTGATCCTTCTTCCCGCCTCTGTCATTGAGCAGCTTGGAATAGTGGGCTTCGCCGTAGCCGCCGATGGAAAGCCCCGGATTGGCGGCATAGACCTTGGAAGCGGCCGGTCCCAGCCCGGAAAAGGACTGGTAGACAGGGGTTTCGCTGACCGCCGCTTCGTTTTTCAGCTTTTGCAGTTCGGCGGTTACCAGATCGAGGCGCCGGGCGAGTTCTTCGACGGTCGTGGCCTGGCCAGTGCCGGACATGACGGCCAACAGACAGAGAGCGAAGACGATCGAAAAAAGATTTTTCATCAGATATTCCTCCTGAAAAAGAATATTGCGGGCGGGGAATCATCCCGTCCCGTGGGTTGGCTGCTTGTTCACCAGTTTTTGCGTTTTGGAAATGAAAATCGATTTCGAAAAATACGGAAACCGGATGCGGCTGTCAAGAGAAATTGAAAAGCATTTTCAACCGAGGACATTCGTGCGGCCGGGCAGCGCCCGGTCAGACACTGCCGAAGAGGAATACACCAGCATCTCGCTGACCATGTGTCCGGGGGACTGGAAATGGACTGGTCCCCGGGCAGACAACCGGGCGTCCTGGCCTGGGACTCCCTAAGAATTTGTCATCATCCTGCACAGCGACGAAGACAGAAAATCACACACCAGGCAATGAATTTCGCGCCCATAAATAATTGCAATTCCCCAAAAATCTCAAATCAGAAGAGTGCTTCGCGTTCGAGATGACATCGCACTGTCAACAGGCCTTCGAAGCCCTGCATCATGGTGTCGAGCGGGATGGCATTGTCGAACCGCCGGTTCGACCTGGAAATCCAGGCGCAGGCCGGCCCGACGTTGGGTGAGAATATCCAGTGACTGGTGAATCTCGGACAGATGCCCTGCCCTCACCCGTCTTTCAGATGAGGCGCCAGGCTCCCGGGCGAAAGGTATTTTTCCATCCCGAGCCGGTAACCGGCCTCGGTGACGAAACTTCGCTGGACCACCCGCGCCATCTCCTGTTCGTTTTTGTGGGGCGCGACCTCTTCCAGGTTCACCAGGGCGTCGGCGTCCCAGAGGATGCGGAATTCGGGAGAATCGACCCCTTCGGGCGTGTGATGGTTGCCGACCAGTTCGCAGACCGTTTCAACCAGGTGCGGATCGGCGCCAAGGCGAACGAGAATCTCCCGGGCGATGGGTGGCCCTTCGATTTCCTGGTAACGGCCGGCGCTGGAGCCGTGTTTTCGCTCCGCGGCGTGGATGCCGATGTCGTGCAGGTAGGCAGCGCTGAGAGTGATGACCGGATCGGCGTCGATGTAGCGAAGCAGGGTTTCGGCCCAGCCGGCCACGGCCAGGGCATGATCGATGCGACGCCGGTCGTCACCGAAGGTCTGTTCCATGGCCTGTCGCACCAGGCCAACGAATTCCGCCATGACAGCTCTCCTGAACACTTTTGGATCATTATGCCAGAAAAACCGTCGCGATGAAACGAACCGGGATCAACCCGCCGCCGGCGGGTCGGTCAGGGGCAGAAAGGGCTGCCAGTCATTCAGCACCTGCCCTTCCCTGACCCTTTCCTGATGTGGTGCGTGGGACTCGACATAGTCGCGTATCCATCTCTGAACCAGCGGCCCCGACGCGATAAACTCGACGCCGAAACCGGCTGGAAAACTGGAACGGACGGGATTTTCGGCCGTATTGACCCAGACCACCCGGCCCTCGACCTCGATCAGGCCGGACGCATCACCGGGCAAATGAAAGGAGAGGCTGAGACGATCGCCGCGCTGCGCCGGATGGTCCGTCTCGATGAAGACGCCGCCGGCGCTGATGTCGACAGTGTGGCCGTAGCCACTGCCGTGAACACTCCTGAAAAAGACGGTCGTGTGGCACAGGACGCGCCGCTCACGCCGGTCGATGGCCGGAAGAAACCGGCGGCCCATGGCCAGAAAGGCGCTACGATCTATGGGCTTGGTCAGCAAGCCGTCACAGCCCGCCTTGAGACATATTTCGCGCTCGCGCTCGTTTTTTCCCGAGACGAGCAGCACCAGCGGAATGTGGCCGAGTTCCGGGTCCGCCTTCAGGCAGGCGCAACATCGGGCGCCGACCATCTCGGGCGCGAATCGATCCATGTAGATCAGGTCGGGACGAGCCTGACGGACCGTCGATTCGACCGAATCGACCGATTGCAGGGTCAGGACGCGCACCTGCGAATGGCGCAGAAACTGTCGTTCGATACCGAGAAAGAATTCCGACTCGTCTACCAGCAGAATGATCGGCCTGCGTTCCATCTTCGGGATATCCTTGCGTCAATAGGGGAGCCTGCAGCACACGCTCCTGTCACAGCTCCTGTTCGCTGAAAAAACGTCCGTACCGGGCATCGACCTCCTGAATGTGATGCATCAGCCAGTCACGCAGCATCTGCAGCAGCGGCCGTCCCAGGCCATCGATCCCCTGGTTCACCATGCGGGACAGGTCACGGATGGTGCTGCGGAAAGAATTGTGCTCGAAACGGTGCGCGTCGAGTTCGGGGTACCCGTGCCGTTCCATGAGTTCTTCTTCGTGGGCGAAGTGCTCCCGGGTGTAGTTGATCAGCTCCTCGAGGATCGCCTTCACCACCGTTTCTTCTTTCCCTTCCCGCAGGGCCGTGTAGAGGCGGTTGATCATCGTCACCAGGCAGCGGTGCTCTTCGTCGAACATGCCGATGCCGGTGTTGTAGGCATCTCGCCACTTGATAAGTTCCATGGCTGCCTCCGCATTAACTGAAGACAGGTTGCCGACAATGATGCCGGGCGAAAAGGCTTTTCTCTTTACTATCGGACAGCAGGGCGAAAAGATTTATGCTGGCGGTCCGCTGTCGGCACCGTCGACCTGTCATTTATGAACGCATCGTCTGGACACCTCCGCCTCGATTCATGGATCGCAACTGGGGTTGCCCCGAATACACAGTCCTGTCAAATTTTCGGCCGCCCCCTGCGCCCCTGCTGGCGGTAACGCCAATCTGCTGAAGCCTTCTGTAATACACGCCCGGAATCCGGGCGTTTTTTTGTATCTTAATAATTCTGCACAAATTTATGTTGTTTTTTGCCGACAAGTAAACCTTTCCCGTTCCTTCTCGTCTTTAGGTATGAAAACAACATCTTTCTACGCAAAGGAGAACGCAAATGAACAGAAAAAGTATCATTGCCCTGGTCTGTGTGACTCTGCTGACAGCAACCGCGGGAACGGCGCTGGCCGGACGGGGTGGCGGTCGTGGCGGTGGCGGTGGCGGTGGCGGTGGCGGCAAAAGTTACAGCCACAGCTACAATCGCGGCAACTGCCAGCTGTCCGCTCGGCAGCAGGCCGGCAACCAGAACCAATACCGGAACCAGACTCAGGCCCGGGCAGAAAAGGGGCTTCAGGCCGGGACCGCCAGCCAGGACCGGCAGCGGTTGCGCGTCAGAGACCCGGAACTCCACGACCAGGAATAATCCGGGCAGCAAAAAGCCGGGGAGCTTGGCTCCCCGGCTTTTTGTATCCGGCCCTGTCGCGCAAAGTCCTGTCTGTCCCTATTTGCGCTCTCCCTGAATACCGATATTGATGGTCTCGAAGGGAATCTCGACACCACTGGCCTCGATCGCCTGCCGGGCCATGAAGATCAGCCCGCCGCAGCAGGGAACTTCCATGTGGGCGACGGTGAGGCTGCGGATGCGCCCCTGCCGGATCATGGCGGACAGCTTCTCCACATAGGGCGATGTGTCGTCCAGCTTGGGGCAGGCGATAAGCAGCGCCTTGCCCTTGAGCAGATCCTTATGAAAATCGGCGTAGGCAAAAGGAACACAGTCGGCGGCCAGCAACACGTCGGCTTCCTGCAGAAAGGGCGCCGTGGGCGGCACCAGGTGCAGCTGAACCGGCCATTGCCGCAGTTCGGATGGTCTTCGGCCGGCAACGTCGGCATCCGACGGCGCGTCGCCCTGGCCGAAACTCCGCAGCTGCGCCGAGGGGCAGCCGCCTGCCGGCGGCGTAAAGGTCTTGACGGCGGCTGAAGGGCAACCGCCGGCAGAAGGCGGATGCGCCTGCGGCTTGTGTCCGAGATGGGCCTCGACCGCCTCTTCGTCGAATTCATCCGCCTCGCGTCGCTCGATGCTGATGGCATCCTGCGGACACTCACCCAGGCAGGCGCCAAGACCGTCGCAGAGGTTGTCGGCGATCAGCCGCGCCTTGCCGTCGATGATCTGGATGGCACCCTCGGCGCAGGCGGGCACGCACAGGCCGCAGCCGTTGCATTTTTCTTCGTCGATTCTGACAATTTCGCGAATCATGATCGTCTCTCCGTTCGAATCTGGTTTGCTCCGGCGAACTGGCCGAATGCTTTCGGAATCCCCTCAGAACAGGTAGTGCCACAGCAGATCGAGCCGGCCGCGTTTCATCAGGTAGGGCCCGGCAAAGCGCATGACCTCACGCACCCGTTGCCGCATCTGCGGCTTGTAGCAGTGCACCGGGCAGTGCTTGCAGGCCGGCTTGGGATCGAGCGGGCAGCGCAGCCGCCGCTGCACGGCATAGTCGAGAAATTCAACGCATTCGTCGCAGAAACGGAAGCGGCCGGCATTCAGCCCCGCGTCCTCGGTCAACTGCAACGGCCGCCGCTCGCGATCGGGATGGTGGGCCCGGCAATAGACCTCGGTGAAGCGGATCAGCACCCGCAAATCCTTGATCTCGCGACGCGTAAGCTGGCGCTGTTCAAGATTCGTCTTCATGCCTGCAGACTACACCGTTCCGACCGCGACAGCCTTGACCAGGGTCAAGGGGCATCCTTTTTCAGCCAGCTTTCAAGCAGCTCTGTCCGGGCCTTGCGGTAGGCGGCATCGTCCAGCCGTCCCCGCTCATGCTCCCGCCGCAGCCGGTCGAGTTCGCTGGTCGTCCGATCGACCTGCGACTCGGAGACAGCCTTCTCCCCGGTCGCAAAGTGTTCCAGCCGGTCCGCCTCGGAGCGGATCTGTTCCAGAAGCAGTTTCAGTTCGGCGTTGCCGTACCAGTGGGCCCAGGCCGGGTTCTGATGAAAGGCCCCCTTCCAGGTCTTGGCGAAGGCGAACTTCTTCAACCGGAAAAAGAGACTTTCGATGCCGGAGGTGTCTTCGTACAGCATCTGGCCATCGAGAACAAGGCTTTTGCCGCGCAGCGGATGCGGTGGTCGATCCTCCGGCATAGGTCGCAACAGGCCGCGGGAGGCCAGATCCTCGATCAGTTCCGCCGCCTCTTCCACCAGATCGCGGCTCTCGGCCAGAACGGCATCGCCCCGCTCGAGCTCCCTGCGGACGAACGACGCGGCATGGCAGCGGCTGCAGACGTCCAGCATGGCTTCGCGCCTCGCCGGCGCCAGATCGTCCGCCAGGCTTTTGCCTCCCGGCGTGTGGGCGATGCCGCCGGAAACATCGTGGGTGCCGTCCGGCATGTGGCACCCCTGGCAGGAGGGCGCGACCTTTTCACCCTTCAGGCGCCAGAGCTGTCCGTGCTGGCTGGTCTGCCACATCTCCCACTGCGGATGGTCCGGACCCATGTGGCACTTGGCGCAGACCTGCGGATCACGAACGATGGAAAGATCTGTCAGATGATTGCCGTGGCAGCTGCCGCAGGCGTTCTCGACCTGGTGACAGCGGTTGCAGCCAACCTGCCCCATGGCGCTGCTCTGTTCGAGAAACCGGGCACAATTGACGGTGCTGACCGGCAGAGCCGTCCCTCCCCGGTGACAGAAAGCGCATTCGTTGCGGTCGCGGCCGGGCAGGTTGCGGGTGCACCCCCAACCGGAATGCAGACCGAGACCGTGGCGGCTGGCGGCGTGCTGCCGCCATTCCCGGTCGTGACACCGGCCGCAGACGGTGGCCGAAACCCGAACCTGACCGTCCAGGATGCGTTCGTGGTCCTCGCCGTGGCAATCGGCGCAGCCGATTCCGGCCCGGGCATGGGCGCTCTGCCGCCACTGGTCGACAATGCCGGGCGTTCTGTCGTCATGACAGCCGGCGCAATCGGCGGCCAGCAGCTGCCCGGCCGGCAAGAGAAGAAAGAGGCACAACAGAAAGAGTCTCACAGTCGGTCGATCCTTTCCAGAAAAGTGCGATAGTCTTCACCATCAATCAGTCCGCGGCTTCGCCACCGGCGCAACTCGAGCCGACGCGTGTCCTGAAGGTCTGGCAACCTTCCAGCATCCGGCACTTTCGGAGCCAGCATGATTTTTCCCTGTTGCCGGGCAGCCAGAAACTTTCCGTCCGGACTGAATGAAGAACAGATACCTGATTTGCCCGTCTCGGTTGCAGCGGCCGGGAAAACCGTACCGGCCTTCTGTTCTTCGCCGGTCCAGAGGTCGAACCGGCGCCACGGCCCCGACCGTTCCCGCAGCTCGACAGTTTCGCCGTCCGGCGAGAACCGGACGGTTTCCACCGTCCACGGCAGACTGACGATGGGCCAGCTGGCGCCCGAAACCAGGTGGCGCGCCATGAACCTCAGGTAGGGGGCCATGGCGGGAGGATCGTGCGGTTCGGCGTACAGCAGAATGTCACGCTGGGGACTGAGGGCGCTCCAGCGGGCCTGTTGCCGCAAAACAGCGAGTCGACGGGCCATGGCCGGACTCAGGGTCAGGTCGGCGAGAACACTGTCGCTGATCCCTGCAGCATCGATCCGTGTCAGTGCAAGGCGCAGGTTGCCGCCGAAAGTGAATTGCGACAACCGCTCGGTCAGCACCCAAACACCTGTTTCGTCGGCAACAAGCGACCGGCAGGCACCAGCCAGTTCGCGCCAGAGAACGGGATCGCCTGCCATCCGGGCCCGCCACAGGCGGCAGCCGTCTTTCGTTGCCGTCGAGACCAGCAGTTCATCGCTGCCGGGAAGCCAGTCGAACGCCGTTACAGCGGGCAGGACGAACCGATGGCGCTCGCCGCTCCGGACATCGAGCAGCACCAGCCCTCCGGGCACCGTTGCGGCCAGCCGGTTGCCGGCGGCATCCCAGCGCATCAGGCAATCGTGTTTTTCCGAACCACCGACCGCCGGGGTTTGTCGAATCCTGACGCAACCGCTGCCGGCGATCAGGACGCCCAGAACGATCAGGTGCACAACGGACTGAAAGCGAAATCGAACGGCAGTACGGATAAATCGACGCATCATGAGAACAACCTTGACAGAAACGGCGGACAACGGCCTTGACCCAGGTCAGGTTTCGCCC
This sequence comes from Geothermobacter ehrlichii, assembly GCF_008124615.1. Lineage (NCBI taxonomy): Bacteria > Pseudomonadati > Thermodesulfobacteriota > Desulfuromonadia > Desulfuromonadales > Geothermobacteraceae > Geothermobacter > Geothermobacter ehrlichii. The sequence goes on along the minus strand of NZ_VNIB01000002.1, from coordinate 185,597 downwards.
GAGCGACACTTCTCGACCGCGATGTCGGCGGCAAACAGGCAGGCGACCTCCTGCACCCGGCCGGCAGGATCTTCCAGCACGGTCCAGACGAACCGGACCGGCACGTCACCGGTCGCGGTGCGAAGGATCTTCCGTCCCATCCGTTCTTCCGGACGGCCCAGAAGCACCTGCAGCCAGGGTTCCTCGTCGACGTCCCCACCGGCGAAGAGATCTCCCAGGTTCCGGCCGACAAGCTCCTGCTCCCTCAGGCCGATGAGCTCGCACGCCACCTGATTGGCGGTGCGAATATGGCCGTCCAGCCCGATCAGCACCAGACCTTCGCCCATGCTGTCGAGAATGCGGTCGAAGTAGTGACGTGAAATCATCGAGTGCCGCAGTTCGGTGATCATCTGGCCGAAGGATTCCACCAGCTGATCGACCTCGTCGCCGGTGGTCGGGATATCGAGCTTCTCCGGCAGATCTCCCGCCGCCACCCGGCGCACCGTCTGGGTCAGGGCGAGAAGCGGACGGGTCAGACGCGAGGCCAGCAGCGTGGCCAGCAGGGTCGCGGCGACAATCAACCCCCCGATCACCAGCAGGATGGTATCACGCAGCTTGCGCGGCGCTTCCATGAATTCCGCCATGGGCAGGACAGCCAGCAGGGTGGCGTTCAGGTCCGGAACCGGAGCATAGGCCATCAACGCCTCGACTCCGAACAACCGTCCCTTCCCCTCTCCCGATCGTCCGGACAGGGCCTGGGCGACAACCGGATCCTGCATTCCGGAAGCGTCAAGACGGCTCATGACGCGGCCCGGTGCGGGATACGCGAGAATCAGCCCCTCCCTGTCGATCAGGACCAAGTACCCTGAACGACCGACCTCGATCGTTCGCAAAAATCCGGTCAGATCGGCAAGGGTCACCTGGGCATAGACCGCACCAACGAACTCATCACCGAAATATCTCCGGATGCCGTACATCAGGGGAATGACCGCCTCCCCCAGACTTTCCGACTGCATGACCGTTCCCCGAACCACCCTGTTGGGACGTTCACGGGCCGCGGCGAACAAACCGGCATCGACAAAGGGGCCAAGATAAGGCAGATCACGGCCGCGAACCACGCGCAGCTCTTCCCAGCCTTTTCCGTCCATGTAGGCGATAACGGGAAAACGGTCCTGATAACCGGAAAAATACTCGGCCAGGGCGGAAACCCTGGCTGTTTCCGGAAAATCCTGCACCAACCGCCCCGCCACCAGCTGAACCAGATCGGATTCCCGTTGCCGCAAGCGCTGTTCGACCATGCCGGCCATGTGCCCGGCGAGGAAGTTAAGGTTGGCAAGCCGCTGACGCAGCAGCTGTCCCTTGAGCAGATAATAGGCGGTCGGGCCAAGCACCACCAGCACCAGCAGAACGATGCCGAGGTGGCTGGCGAGAATGCGGGAACGGATCGACCGGAGCATGTCAGTCGACTCCTACCGGAAAGGCGCCGAACGCCTGCATCACCCGACGGGCTTCGGCGGAAAAGAGATAGTCCTTGAAACGGGCGGCGATTCCGGAAAGGGGCGGTTTCCACACCAGCGCCAGGGGGACGACATAGGGGTAACGACCATTTTCGGTGGTGACCCCATCGGGAGCAACTCCGTCGATCCACAGAATAGTCAGCCCCGAATCCCTTGTCGCCGACAGGGGGAGATAGCCGATGCTTCCGACAGTCCGCATCAAAACCCGACGCATTTCCAGGGTGGGATAAACAACCTGTCCGGCGCTTGCTTCGTTTTCCGTCAGCCTTCTCGCCACTCGGACCAGTTTCACCCTCCCCTTCAGTACCTGCCGGATGCCACCGCTGTTGCCGACACTGTCAGGTATGGCCACAAGGAGACCAGTCCTGCGATTGAATATGTCAACCAGGTGACGCAGCAGGTGCTGGCTGTCCCCGGACCCCGGGATGATGAGTATTTTCTCGGCCGTTTCCGCCGGCGACGGGATAAAAACGCCAAGCAGCAATACAGCCAGAAACATGAAAACCCATGTCCGGAACAACGGAGAGACTCCTCTCTCGACCCTGAATCAGTGAGTTCATGCCGGATGGAGAGTGCATGTGCTTGGCCTGAATGCGTTTCTCAAAAATCTGAGGCGCACCCACAGGTTCGTCGGCGATTTTTGAGAAAAGCAGGCAGGTCAAAGACTTTGTGCTATCCGCCGGTGATGAGCTCATTGATTCAGGTCGTCGTCATGCCCAGTTTGCCAACCCGTCGGAATCAACGGCGGTTCATTCAAACAGGCCCGAGGGAAATGACATTAAACCACATCAATCAGTCCGCGTCCATGGCCGCCGACTGCTCGAGACGGTCGACGAGAACGGTTACGCCGCCCGGGAATGGATCGATCATGTGATAGCGCATGATCGAATCGAGATGTTTTTTCTCCAGAACCGTGCCTTCCTTGAGCAGCATCAGACCGGTACCGCTGTAGAGATTCTCCGCCAGCACCATGCCGACACGCAGTTCACGCGGTTCGAGAATGGCCCCGACCTTGTCACCGGCACAGACCAGCTTGCCGTACAGTTCGATGACCGGCTGCCGCAGGTGCGGAAACAGGTAGGGATCGAAGCGATCGCCGCACTGTTCCTCGATACGAAGCAGAACTTTCTTGATGTTGTCCAAGTCAGCCTTTTTGCCCAGGTTGTGATCGGCATAGTCGGCCAGGGCGATGATACGCGCACCGAGCGGGATGCGCTCTCCGGCAAGCCGGTCAGGATAGCCGCTGCCATCGTACCATTCATGATGATGCCGAACCAGCTCTCCGGCCGGCCGCAGTCTGACAATCTTGTCGATGGCCAGTTGTCCCAGGATGGCGTGCTTGAGGTAGGCCGCTCGGTCATCCCCTGTCATCTCATCTGGATCCTGCCCCAGAAGCCGGCCGGGAATGCCTATCTTGCCGATGTCATGAAGCAGCGCGGCCTCGACAATGATCTGCACGTCCTCTTCACCCAGGCCCAGGCCACGCGCGATAGCCTCGGAAACATGGGCAACATTGACCGAGTGACCGGCGGACGACCTGTCGCGCAGCTCGACCAGGGTCGACAGCGCCTCGATGGTTCCGTGCAGGGTCCTCTGCAGTTCCGCGTTCTGCTCGTGGAGCTGTTCGTTCCTGACCCTGATTTCACGGGTCTGTTCGAGTACCCGCTTCTTCAGGTTTCGGTTCCACTCGGCCAGTTCCTCGTTCTTCTGTCGGATGACCTCCTGCAACTGTCGGTTTTCGAGCAGCAGCCGATAGCGTTGCAGTTCACCTCGCAGAACCTGAAGCAGTTCGTCGTTGTCCCAGGGTTTCTTGATATAGCGGCAGGCGCCCCCCTTGTTGATGGCGTCCATGGCCGCGTCGATATCGGCATAGCCGGTCAGAACAATGCGCGGGATGTCGGGGCAGAGCCTGCGCACCTCGGCCAGAAACTCGGCTCCGGTCATCTCGGGCATGCGCTGGTCCGATACCACCAGGCCGATATTCTCTTCGGCACGCAGCAACTCGAGCCCTTCCGCTCCGGACGATGCGGTAAGCGTTTCGAATTCTTCGTCTACGGTCAGACGCCGCAGCGAAGAGAGAATGTTCTTTTCGTCGTCAACGAAAAGAACCTTCAGGTCGCGCAACTCTACGCCATCAGACATAAGCCGTCTCCTGTCCAGTCCTCGGCGAAAGTGTCGCAGAGCCTCCTTCCGCTCGCATCGACCAGGCTGACGATCAGTCCCTCCTGCCGGGGGTTGCTCAGCCGCGTCACCCAGTATTTCAAGACCCGGCCGGAAATCTCGAACTCTCCCTGGATACAGTGTCTGTCTTCAAGGCCGTCGACCAGACGGTTCAGCTCATCCGGCAACACTTCGAAACGGGACAGACCGACCACGAATTCATTGTCCAGCCCCAGAAAGTGCATCCCCACCCTGTTGGTCCGCACGACCATCCCTTCGAGATCGAGTCCGATCACGCCGACGGGAAGAGCGTCGAGGATGCTCTGCGAGATCTGCAGGGCCTCGTTCTGGATCTGCAGTTTTTCGGTGCGTTCGAGCACCAATTGTTCGAGATGGTCGTTGATATGTTCGAGTTCACTGTTGGTTTGCCGCAGCTGGGCCATCAGTTCCCGGTTTTTCTTCTGCAGGAAATAATGCTCGAGAGCGGTCTGCAGGGTTACCTTCAGCTCGTCGTCGTTCCAGGGTTTGGGTATGAACTTGTAGATCTGGCCCTCGTTGATGGCGGCGACAATGGAAGCGGCGTCGGCATAACCGGAAAGGACGATGCGAATGGTATCCGGCCAGTAACGGCAGACTTCTCCGAGAAACTCGACACCGTTCATGCCCGGCATCCGGTAATCGGACACCACCAGCTGGATCTCCTCTTCCTGCCTGAGAATCTCCAGGCCTTCAGTCGCCGACTCGGCGACAAAAATCTCCCAGTCATCGTCGATGAATATGCGACGCAGCGCCTTCAGCACGTTGCGCTCGTCATCGACACAGAGGATCCGGATCTGCTCTCCGGTCAGGATGGAACGGTTTTCCATACCTCCTCGCTTTCGTCAGCTTTACCCGTTTTCCGCTTCTTCCGGGGCCGGGGCACCTGATACCGGCAGATAGATGAAGAACGTGGTACCGACCCCAACCTGGCTTTCGACCTCGATTCGGCCTCCGTGCTTGCCGATAATATCCCAGGAGATGCTCATGCCGAGCCCGGTCCCCTTGCCCACTTCCTTGGTGGTGAAGAAGGGCTCGAAGATGCGCTCCCTGATCTCTTCCGGTATGCCGCTGCCGTTGTCCTGGATCTGAACGACGATATGATCGTTTTCGACCATGGTTCTCACCCAGATGTCACCCTTGCTTTCGATCGCCTGGGCGGCGTTGACCAGCATGTTCATGAAAACCTGGTTGAGCTGCTGCGGATAGCAGCGGATCCGCGGCAAATCACCGTAATCACGATGCAGGGTGGTCTTGTACTTGAGTTCGTTCCAGACGATGTTGATGGTGCTTTCGAGACATTCGTTGATGTCCGCCTCGACATACTGGGCCTGGTCGACCCGGGAAAAGGACTTCAGGTTCTGGACGATGGTGCGAACACGGTCGGCGCCGTCGATCGATTCCTGGAGAAGATCGGGGATGTCTTCGAACAGGTAGTCGATCTTCAGCCTCTTCGCCGCCTGGCGAACTTCGTCGAGAGCTTCGGCTGAAAGTTCGCGGCGAAGAATCTCGTTCTGCATTTCGACGTATTCACGGATCTTGTCGACGTACTTGCCCAGGGTCGTCAGGTTGCTGCGAATGAAACCGACCGGATTGTTGATCTCGTGCGCCACACCGGCGGCCAGCTGGCCGATGGAGGCCATCTTTTCGTTCTGCAGCAGCTTGGTTTGCGTCGCCTTCAGGTCGTCGAACGCCTTTTGCAGTTTTTCGGCCCGTTCGGCGACCCGGATCTCCAACTCGTCGTTCAGCGCCAGCAGCTGCTCCTCGGCGATCCGATGGTCGGTAATGTCGAAGGCGCAGCAGTCGACCAGCAGCACCCGGTTGGCCTGGATCCGGGGGGAAAGAGTCACCTGCATCCAGCGGTAACTGCCGTCGGCGCGACGAAGCCGCAGTTCAAGTGAGCTGACCTTTCTCTTCTCGACCGTCGTGGTGAGACTTCTGACAAAGGCCGACACATCCTCCTCATGCACCAGATCGGGCAACCGGGTCGTTTCCCCCGCCCAGCCGGTATAGTTTTTCCAGAGTCGATTGCCGTAGGTGACCCTGCCTTCAGTGTCCATCTCCCAGACCAGGGCCGGCACAGCGTCGGTCATGGCGACAAACCGGTCGTCACTGGCCCGCCGCGCCTGCCATGCCCGGTGACGTTCGAGATTGGCACCGAGAAACTCTCCCACCAACCTGAGCAGCCGGGCATCCTCATCGGTCCAGTGCCTTGTCGATCGAACCGAGCTCGCCCCCAGAAAACCGTACAGGTCGCCATCGATCAGAAGGGGAACGACCATCAGCGATTTGACTTTTCGAGTCCTGCAGAAAACCGTTTCCCTGCCGGCCTGATCTGGCAGGCAAGCTGTGTCGTCGATCAGAACCGGCTCAGCATTTTCGATTCGCTCCCAGAACCAGGGAAGTTCATCCACCCGAACGTTCTGCAGATTGTCGATTTCGGATCTTGCGTGCCTGGAAACCCATTCGTGGCTCTCACTGACCGTCTGGGTTTCCCGGTCGTACCTGAACAGGTAACAACGGTCGACATCGAGAAAATGACCGAGTTCGGCAAGGACGAAATCGATGCCCTCATCGAACTGTGGCGCCGAAAGCGAAAGCAGCCAGCGGGTGATGCCGAACAGGAGCTCCTGGCAGTGACTGACGCCGGCCTGGCTCGCTCCCTGCCTGAACAGAACCATGGTGCCCCCTTCGAGCGGTATGGCCAGAACCTGCCATTCAGCCAGAGGAGAATCGACAACGGGGCTCCACTCACCGGGTTGCCGACACAGGCAAACAACGTTGGCCGGCAGATGGTCGCAGACAAGGCCACAGCAGTCACCGGCCAGTTCGATGCCGTTTTCGGCCGCCAGGTGGCGCATGGCGGCGTTGGCCGCCAAGACGCTGTTACCGTCGTCGAACAGCAGAACCGGCATCGACAGATGCTCGATCCGCTCCCAGTCAAGGGGCTGTCCGCTCAGACGGCTTCCGGTTGTGACAGCTTCGCCCATTTCTCTTCCTCGACTGTCGTCTTGGTAACTTCCTGTTGTGATCTCGCCTCCATCTCTTCGTCGGCATCGGACTCTCGGCGTGGCAAAGAAATGGTGAAAGTCGTCCCCTTGCCCACCTCGGAATCCACTTCGAGACGTCCGCCGTGCTTCTGAACGATATCCCAGGAGATGCTCAGCCCGAGCCCGGTCCCCTTGCCGACCTCCTTGGTGGTGAAGAAGGGCTCGAAAATGCGCTGTCTGATTTCCTCCGGTATGCCGCTGCCGGTATCGCTGATGGCCACGTGCACCTCGTCGTCATCGGCCCAGGTGCGAATGCGGATTTCACCTTCTTTTTCGATGGCGTGCGCGGCATTGACCAGCAGGTTCATGAACACCTGGTTCAGCTCCTGCGGCCGGCAGTAAATGTTCGGCAGCTCGCCATAGTCGCACTCGACCCTGGCCTTGTACTTGAGTTCGTTCCAGACGATCTTCAGGGTCGATTCGAGACAGTCGTTGAGATTGGCCTGCTGCCGTTCCGTGTTGTCGACGCGGGAGAAACTCTTGAGATTCAGCACGATCTCCTTGACCCGTTGCATCCCTTCGCAAGATTCGGCGATCAGCTCGGGAACATCCTCCATCACCTGCGCCAGGCGCAGTTCGCGCTCGATCTTACGCAGCTGTTCCTGCAGTCTGGAATCGGGCTGCCCATCGACAAGACTCTCAACCTTTTGCACAAAAGTGATGAACTTATCGAAATATTTTTTCAGCGTACGGATATTGCTGCTGACAAATCCGACCGGGTTGTTGATCTCATGCGCCACACCGGCAGCCAGCTGGCCGATGGAGGCCATCTTTTCGCGCTGCAGCATCTGTGCCTGCGCTTCCTTGAGTTGCCGATTCAACTCCTCCAGCTCTTCCGCCTGCTGTACCAGCTGCCGCTGGCTGGCGGCCATCTCCTCGGTCAACTGCCAGGATTCATCGAGGGCCTTGATAAGATCTTCTTCAGTGTCCAGCTGCGCCTGGATATAGAAATTGAGATTCCGCATCAGCCAGAGCATGATGCCCATGGCCAGCAGCAGAAGAACGGTGGGAATGATCGACAGCTTCAGCAGCAGTCCGTGCAGGGCCTCGATGCGGTCGGTTACGTCGACATTGAGTTCAAAGGCCCCGACAAACCGGCCCTGGTGCATCACCGGCACAAAAACCTCGACCACATCCTGCCGGGAAACCCGCCCACCGGCAGAATCATGCGCCCTGCTGACAAGCCGGGCGAAAATCCGGCCGCTGGCGACCTGATGCCGAAAAAAATCGGCGGTGTTTCTCTTGCCGACATCGGCGATGTCGGTGGAGTAGATGGTACGGCCGTTGGCCAGAAAGAACTTCAGCTTGATCAGCTCGATCTCTCCTGCCGCTCGGGCCAGATCGTCGGCCAGAAAGTCGGGCACCATTCCCTTGCTGATCCAGTCACGCCAGTTGTCGTCATTCAGGACGACACGACTGAGCAATTTGGAGACGCGCACCGTGTCTTCCTTGACGTCCTCGATGGCGAAACGGGAAAAATAGGGATAGATGTAGGCCAGATTGAGCAGCGGAACGCCAATGCCGATCAGCAGACAGAGAAAGGCCATCAACAGCAGCGATCTGTTTTTTTTCTTATCGCGACCCATCGCATCCCCCACGCAGGTTCGCGCACCGGGCGACATTGCCAGGGCGCAAAATTGCATTCTTCTTATCGACCCGACTGGATCGACTCTTTAGCAGGGATACGGATTGGGGCGACCAGACGTACGGTGCCAGCCAATAGACGGCTCAGCCTTGCAGGAGAAATCAGATGAAACGAATCATTCCTTGCAGGTCCGGGAAAGCATGATCAACCCCTCGCGATCGAGAATATCGATGCGTTTGCCGGCGACCCGGATCAATCCTTCGTCGGAGAGGCGACGAAAGGTACGGGAAAGGGTTTCGCTGACCGTGCCGAGATTGGAGGCGAGCTGGGTCTTGGAAATTGGCAGTTCGACATGATCTGCGGAACAGGCCAGATCGAGCAGATAACGGGCGAGACGGGCGGGAACGTCCTTGAAGGTCAGTTCTTCGATCTGGGTGACGAACTGCCGCAGGAAACGTGACAGGCCACCGATCATGTTGAGTGCCAGCTGGTTGTGCCGGGCGAGCAGATCGAGAAAGGCGGTGCGCGGCAAAAAGAGCAGCTCCGACGTCGCCAGCGGCTCGGCGTAGGCCGGATAGCGTCCATCGCCGAAGATGGCCGCCTCGGCGAAAGACCAGCCGGGATGAATGATGTGCAGGATGCGCTCCTTGCCCTCGGGCGACAGCTTGTAGATCTTCACCTTGCCGCTGGCAACAATGAAGAAGCCTTCGGCTTCATCGCCGTCGGCGAAAAGGACTTCACCCCGGCGGGCTGTCCGCAACCGGGAAATCTCCGCCAGCCGGTCGAGATCCCCGTCACTGACGCCGGCGAAGAGGTAGCTCTGACGCAGCAGGTTCCGGATATCCATGCGGTGCTCCCCCGAAACGATTACTGGTAACCCTGATCCGGACCTTCACCCGGTTTGCGCAGGGCCATGATCAAAAGGGCGAAGGGGCCGAGCAGCAGACCGAGAACAACCCAGAGCGGGACGTTGAAATTCTTTCCCTTGGCCAGCGACGCCGCCGCGCAGCCAAAAGCGATCCACATCAGGACAAATTCCATGGCGCTATCATCCTTTCATTGCTGCCGTTGCCATTGCAGGTCGGTATAGATCAGCCGCAGCCGGTCGCCGCGGTGGATCAGACGCACATTCAGGTTCTGCCGGTGCCAGACAATCTCCTTCCGCCAGGAAGTGACATGGGTCTCTCCCCTTCCCATCTCGACCGTCAGCCGACGGACAATCCGTTCGACCAGCGGGCTGTTCGCCCCGGCCCGGTAACGAACCTCGATCTCGTACAGGCGGATGTCGCCATCCGCATTCCCGTCGGTCAGCCTCAGATAGAAGGTCGCCGGCTGGTCGAAATAGCGTCCGCGACAGTAGAAGGTCCGGGCGTCTTCGACCAGATAGCGCGGCTTGAAATGGGTCGATCTGTGCAACCAGCCTTCCGGAGCCAGGGGAATGTCGCGGTCGCGGGCCAGATCCCAGACTTGCTGCCGGGTCATTCCCGTCTGCCAGATGTCGACGGTCACCGCCGCAGCGGGTCCGGCCGTCAGAATCAATGCCGACAGCAACAGACCAAGAGTGAGAAAGCTTCCCAATCGCATCGCGCAAGTATGACCTTCTTCATGCCGGTCGGTCAACCTTCATCCTCCCCGGTCGAAGGGTAGAAAAACTGCCGCAGAACCTGCCTGACGGCCGCCACCGACAGGCTGTTGCCCAGCAGCTTCCAGCACTGGCGCAACGACATGCCGGCTGGAAAACGGAAATCGGCGGGAAAGTGCAGCAGCGCGGCAATCTCCATCGGGGCGAACCGTCGCACCCCAGGCCCGCAACGCAGGTAGGAGCCGGCATGCATCAGCGACTTGCCGTAGCCGGCGGTAAAGCAGGTGGTGTAGGCGTCGTCGGCGGCCGGTTCGAGAATCCTGAACCCGTTGCCGAACCTTTCGACGATCTCGGCCGGCAGCAGCAGCCGCGGATCGACGGCAGCCTCCGGCAAAAGATAGTCCGCCAGCGGCCGCATGGGCGGCCGGGCGACAGGATCCGGGGCGGCCAGAAAGGAACGACTGGCGGCCAGGTAGTAGCGCGGCCGCCGCATGGGAATGCCGAGTTCGGTCGGACAGAGGGTGCATTCGCGAATCCGGTAGCCGAGGTCCTGCAGGCACGCGAGCAGCATTCTGCGGGCACGCGAGCGGGCAAAACCGGTCACGTTTTCCAGCGCCAGGTTGCGAGGCCGCAGCTCGCCGGGCAACTGTCGCAGAATATCGAGCAGATGCATCAGGCTGCGCGCCCTGGGATCGTCGAGATCGGCACCGCGGCCGCGCACCGAATAGGGCTGACAGGGCGGAGAGAGCCACCAGAAATCGGCCGGCAGCGACGCCAGATCGTCCGGGGTAATCCGTTCGAGATTCCCGGTGCGGACCTCATGCTCCGGAAAGTTGTGCCGGTAGACCCCGATGGCGGAGAGGTTCTGATCGAAGGCGCACACCACCTCGACATCATGCCCCCGCACCGCTGCGGCGAAACCGCCGATACCACAGAAAAACTCCAGAGCCCGCACCTGCCTCGCCATCCTTCCGCCCTGCCGTAGCGGTTCGCGACAATGTCGCAGCGACGTTCACCGCAACAACCGGCGACATTGCGCGCCGACAAATCGAGCCACAAGCTAGCATAAATGTTCGGGTTTTGTCAGCACGAACCGGCATGGATCTTGGAAAAGGGCATCAGGTGCAGATCATAAAAAACAAGGAGGTGATGACGATGGCAAACTGGCATGAGCTGAAGGAAGGCGCCGAGAACATGCTGCATTCGGTCACTGAAGGCTGGCGGCAGATCATCGACCGGGCCTCCGGTGCCCTGACCCGTTACCTGCCCGGACTGAACCGTGAAGGGAAGGACGACGGCGAAGCGCGGGAAATCGCCCGCAGAAGCTCTGGCTGGGGCATGCTGGCGGCCGAAGTGTCGGAAACCGACAAAAAGGTCGTCGTGCGGCTGGAAGCGCCGGGACTCGAAGCGGACGAGATTGATATCCAGGTCATCGACAACACCCTGATCGTTCGCGGTGAAAAACGGCTGCAGCGCGAGCACACCGACGGCCGCTATCACATCATGGAATGTGCCTACGGACACTTCGAACGGGCCATCCCCCTGCCCGCCCGCATCGCCGCCGACAGGGCCGAAGCCAGCTATCGCAAGGGTGTCTTGCGCATCGAACTGCCGAAAAGCGACCAGCCGACCGGCAAGGTCATCCGGGTGCGCTAAGCAAACGGGCGACCCCACTGCGGGGTCGCCCGTGGACATCTCCGAAGACGAACTTTGTTCAACAACCTGAGGAAGCTTGGCGGACCAAGTCGTCAATTCCCTGATACCCGTCGGCTTCAAAACAGAGCTTTCGCGTCGCCTCGCCCCACTTTCTGCCCTCGGAAATCAGTTTCAGCAACAGCGTGGCATCATCAACAAAACGGCCGCCGAGCACGTGGACACCCCGCGCGAACAGAGGATCGGGAAAATAGCCGGCGGTCGGCCCGAGCACCGAAACATGCTCGGCATTCCGGCAGTGCGCAAGCACCTCGTCCAGGGTGTCGTTGAGAACCGTCGTTCCGGTGCACAGAATCTTGTTGCAGCCCTGAAGAGCACTGACATCGAGCGTCACTTGCAAATCGGGGAAGCGGTCAACCAGTTCCGCCTTCTTTTCGACGATGACCAGCTCCGCCCGGCTGTCGCGCATGTACCTGACCAGGGGCGGAAAGAAGCCGACCATGCCCACCCGGTCGCCCTCCGCGATGTTCATCAGTCCGAGCGAATCCGCCGCGTTTTCGGGCACCCGCCCGGTCACCCGCATCACATGCTGGCAGATGGCGTTGATGGCCGCCAGTCCCAGCATGTCGCGCACCGGATCGGAGGTGCCGAAAGCCTCGGCGTACTTCTCGGGACGGGTCCCGACGAACGACCGGGGCTGCAGGGTACGGTAATCGGCGACACTGTCATCGGGCAGCAGCAGGTAGCTTATGCCGCCGGCGCCGCCGTCGAGCGCCATGGCCATGAACCGGCAGGCGTCGGCGGCGCAGTCTCCGGGCTGACCGCTTTCGCCAACCGCGGGAAACACGATACCGGCAATCTTCGGAATCGAAAAACGGGCGGCAAGGCCCAGGGCCATCTCCCGCAATTCGGTCATGACACTCATCGCTGCACCTGCTCCTTTCGCCGGAAATCCCGCCTGTCCCGGCTCATCCGCCCACCCACCAGCGGTAGACAAACCTGCCGACCAGGCCAAGAACCAGAAGTTCGACAATGAACAGCCACAGGGCGAACTTTTTCTTGTCCGCCTTGCGCAACCTCTCTGGCAGCAGCCGGTCGAAGTCGGCGTTCATGTTCTCCCAGGCTTCCTGGAAAACGCTCTGCCGTCCGGACGGCTTCGCCGCCCGGCGTTTTCGGTTGCGGGACGTCATCGCTTCGCACCTGCCCTTTCGGAATGATGATTGCCGTTGCCGCCGGCGAAAGTGCCCGCGTCAGTCATGGTCCTGATCAGTGAGCTCATTGCCGGCGAAAATGTCTGCGTCAGTCATGGTAGCAATTTGTGACGCCGCGAAAAACCGAAAAAACATGGCGCGAACCGGTGTATTCCGCCGTTCACAGTCCCAGGATCCCGCCGTCCGGCCCGATATCGATCCGTTCGGCCAGCGGCCTTTCCGGCAGGCCGGGCATGCGCAGGATATCTCCGGTCAGCACCACCAGGAAACCAGCGCCGGCATTGACCTGCACCGCCCGCACGGTCACTTCGAAATCGCGCGGGCGTCCCTTGAGGGCCGGATTGTCGGACAGGGATGTCGGAGCCTTGGCGACACAGACCGGCAATCCGGCGTATCCGAGATCCTTCATCTGCCGCAAGTCGCGCTCCGCCTGGCGGGTAAAGGCGACATCGTCGGCCCCGTAGATTTCCCGACAGATGATGCGGATCTTTTCTTCCACCGGAGCCTCGAGGTCGTAGAGAGGAACAAAGGGCCGGTTCTTTTCGGCCACCGTCATCACCGCCCGGGCCAGCTCGCGGGCACCGCTGCCGCCTTGCTGGTAATGGCTGCAGACGGCACAGGCCACATGCCGTTCGTCACAGCATCGTCGCACCAGGGCAATCTCCTCATCACTGTCACTGTCAAAACGGTTCAGGGCGACCACCGGCTGCTTGTTGAACCTGCGCACATTCTCGATGTGCTTGTCGAGGTTGGCCAGACCGCGGGCAAGGGCCGCCGGGTCGGGCTGTTCGAGCCGATTCCCGGGTGCTCCGCCGTGCATCTTCAGCGCCCGTACCGTGGTCACCAGCACCACGGCCACCGGATCGAGCCCCGCCATCCGGCACTTGATATCGAAAAACTTCTCGGCCCCGAGGTCGAAACCGAAACCCGCTTCCGTAACGGCCCAGTCGGCATGATGCATGGCCATCCGGGTGGCGAGCAGACTGCTGCAGCCGTGAGCGATGTTGGCAAAGGGACCGCCGTGCACCAGGGCCGGTACGCCCTCGCCGGTCTGGACCAGATTGGGATGAATGGCATCACACAGCAGGGCGAGCATGGCGCCCGTCACCCGCAGCTGGCGGGCATGGACCGGGGCACCGTCCCAGGTGTAGGCCACCAGGATGTTGTCGAGCCGGCGGCGCAGATCGTCGATATCTCCGGCCAGACAGAGAATCGCCATCACCTCGGAGGCGGCGGTGATGTCAAAGCCGCCTTCCCGCGGAATGCCCTGCCCCGTGCCGCCGAGACCGACGACGATATGGCGCAGGCTGCGGTCGTTCATGTCCATCACCCGCCGCCAGACAACGCGGCGCGGGTCGATGCCGAGGGCGTTGCCATGGTAAATGTGATTGTCGATGACCGCCGAAAGGAGATTGTTGGCGCAGGTGACGGCGTGGAAATCACCGGTGAAGTGCAGGTTGATCCGCTCGGCCGGCACCAGCACACTGCGACCGCCGCCGGTGGCGCCTCCCTTCCGGCCGAGACAGGGCCCGAGCGACGCCTCGCGCAAAGCCAGGCAGACCGATTCCCCCAGTTGACTCAGGGCCTGGGCCAGACCGATGCTGGTGGTCGTCTTCCCCTCCCCGCTCGGAGTCGGCGTGGTGGCGGAGACCAGGACCAGCCGGCCCTTCCCGGTCGCAGGGCGTTCGAGCGCCCTGATATGCACCTTGGCGATCTGCCGGCCAAAGGGAAGCAGGTCTTCCGGATGAATCGCCAGTTTCTCGGCGATCCGGGCTATGGCGACTGGAACTGACATGGTCGGGACTCCCTCGACAGGGACTGCACACATGTCAAGTGTAACAGAGACCGCCGCCGAATCAGGCCCAGCACCCGGCATGCCTCGCCGGGGAGCATCCAGCGCCTGGCAATGGCGGGATATGGCGCAGAGTGAATCAAGAGCCTCCGAGCAGGTCCTCCAGGCAGCCGGCAACCCGGACAAAATACCCGTCCAGGTCCGCGTCGGCAAAAAACCTGTGCCCGGCCGGCGCCAAGTCCACCTTTCCCCTGTTCACCACCACCGTCATGGCGTCGCATCCGTACGGCAGCAACGATGCGGGCGCAACCTGAAGGGATGAGCCGAGAACCAGGAGCAGATCGCACTCCCGGACCATCCGCTCGGCGCGCTCGAATCCATTGACCATTTCACCAAAGAAGACGATGTCGGGCTTGAGGACGCCGTTGCAGGTCCGGCAATAGGCCACCGGCGGAGTGGGACTCTCCTGCATGGCCCGCTGCCACCAGGCGTAGTCGAGATCCCGCAGCCTGTCGCCACAGTCGAGACAGGTCGCCGACCCGTAGGAGCCGTGCAGCTCGACGACCCTGCGGCTGCCGGCCTGCTGGTGGAGCATGTCGATGTTCTGGGTGACGATCCCGGCCAGCTTCCCCGCGGATTCCAGATCGGCCAGAAAGCGGTGACTGAAGGTCGGCCGGACATCCCTGACCGTGGCGACAAAGTCGCGGGAGAATTCGTAGAAGTCTTGTGGCTCGTTCAGAAATCCGCCGATCTCGAAAACTTTTTCCGGATCATAGCGCCGGGTGACATAGAGCCCCCGTGGGCCACGAAAGTCAGGGATGCCGGCGGCGGTGGAAATCCCGGCCCCGGTCAGGGCCACGATGGCGGCGGCGCCGCGAATCAGTCCGGCGCATTCTGCGGGCGAGATCTTCTGCATGACGGAAAAAACTATCGGGAAATTTTCGCCATCTTCTCTCGAACCCGGGTCACCGGCAGGACCGCAAGTGCAAGAACGCGTCAACTGGCAGTCTCGGGCAACGGGTAGAAGAGTTTCCCCTCCGCAAGTATCTTCTCCTTCAGCGGAGACGACGGCAGACAGTCCCAGTGTAAAAGATCGATCTTGAACACAACCGGCAAAGCGTCGATCTCGTTCCAGAGCCTGGAAAAATCCCGGTCACTCAGATCCGGGGCAAAAACCGCCAGGTCAAAATCCGAACCGGGACGGGCAACGCCCTTGGCGCGCGAGCCGAAGATGAGAACCTTCTGGATTTGCGGGTAACGGCTGAATATGGCGTGAAAATCGGCGTAGTGCCGCGCGGCCAGACCGAAGATCAATCGTCGATCGTCCATGTCCGACTCTTTTCGGCAAGAGCAGTGAACAGGCCCAGCCCGGTTTCCCGGATGAAGGAATAGACCTCCTCGGCCAACTGTTCATTATAGGTGTGACTGGTGAGGTTGCGCATTTTCTGCATGTCCGACCAAAGGTTGCCGTCGGCAATCAGGCCGGCGTTGTACGCCTCGCGAAAGGTATCGCGCGGATTCTGCACATCGACACCGAGATAGTTCAGCCAGATGTTGAGAGTCTTCCAGGCCAGTTCCCAGCAGAACTCGAACCGCTGGATCACGGAATCGCGCACAATGGGGTCAGACGGCAGCCGGCAGGCTTCATCCAGCCGTGCTACCGCGGCCTGAAAATCCTTCTTGCGCTCCTCGAGCCGGTTGCGATCCATCTTATCCTCCCCAGCGTAGACTATCAGGGATGTTGCGGGACATCAAGAATCCCCATCAGACAGAATTTGTCCATGTCGGACCCACTAAACATATTTTTCTGCACAGTATGTCGGATTTGGCAAATCTTCTCGCAGACTGACATTCCCCAAAAACTGTGAACAGTCCAAAAAGCTGCTACAGCAGCGTAAGGATGACAGACATGAGTTCAAAGTCAAAGCGACAAAACCACCGCAACCCACTGCCACCAAAAGAAAAACGAACCGCCCGACATACCATCTACGGCAATCGGGCTGGTTCGTTTTAATTCTGGTGGAGACGGCTGGAATCGCCCACTACGGTCAGAGACTCCTACCCTTCCCCGCAACGCCCCTTCCACTCGACCAACCACTGCTGATCAAAAATGCTTCCGGGAAAAGGCCCTTCCCGAATGGCTTTTCAGGTAACGTTCAAAGGCGACGGCTTTTTCGCGGGACCGGAATGCAATCGCGGTCTCAATCTGCCAGGGACGATACTTGGAGGTATGGGGAACTTGCCCTGAGTTGTGGGCGGCAAGACGGGCTTCAAGGTTTTTCGTCAGCCCAACGTAATGGCGTTCGGCGCAAGCGAGACTTGTCAGAATATAAACGTAATGAAATGTCTCTTCCATGACCATTTCAAAACAGCCCGGCGTCACCCCGATAAGTCAGGCCTGCCAAAGCGAAGCCCCGCAAGCTGTGCTTGCGGGTACAGGCGTATAGGGCGTGAACGTTTTGCCCGGCTTCGCATTCCATGCTTCGCCGTGACAGTCTTCCCCTGNNNNAGGCGAAGCCCCGCAAGCTGTGCTTGCGGGTACAGGCGTATAGGGCGTGAACGTTTTGCCCGGCTTCGCATTCCATGCTTCGCCGTGACAGTCTTCCCCTGCGGGTTTGCCTCAGCAAATCAGGCTTGCCAAGGCGAAGCCCCGCAAGCTGTGCTTGCGGGTACAGGCGTATAGGGCGTGAACGTTTTGCCCGGCTTCGCATTCCATGCTTCGCCGTGACAGTCTTCCCCTGCGGGTTCGCCTCGGCAATCAGGCTTGCCAAGGCGAAGCCCCGCAAGCTGTGCTTGCGGGGCGAAGACTGGTGGAGGTGGCGGGAATCGAACCCGCGTCCGAAAATCTTCCACATAAGGCGTCTACATGCTTAGTTCGTGTTTTGTCTTCACCCTCGGAACTCCCACGAACAGGATTTCCTTCGGGGTAGCCTGCTGAAGTTTCGCCGCCGCGTCACAGGCCTCCGCGACGACTAGCCCGCTGATTTGACGTCTCCAGCCCTACACGGGCGATAGGTCAGGAGACGTGGCTGCGCAAATTAGGCAGCCAGAGCGTAACGAACGTCGTTGTCGGCGTTTGTTTTGTTTGGGCTTTTTTACGGAGCCAGCCCACTCCGGCATGCAACCTTAGCTTCCGATCCCCGTCGAAACCATGTCACCCCCTTGAAATCGGGTGCCAGGTGTCAGGCGCTTACGCGCCAGGAAAAATCGAAAACAAGAACCTGAAAATCCTTCATGGATTTCCAGCTATCTCATTATGCCACAAAGCTTTTTAGAAAGCGACTCTTTTTTCAGTAGCCCTTCTTTCTCATCGCCCGCTCCATTTCGCGGGCATCCTGCTTGCGCTTCAGGGTCTCACGCTTGTCGTAGAGTTTCTTGCCGCGGGCAACGCCGATTTCCAGCTTGGCCCGCCCGTCCTTGAAATAGACCCGGGTCGGAATCAGGGCGTAGCCCTTTTCGTCAACCTTCTTGGCCAGCTTGCGGATCTCTTCGGCGTGCAGCAGCAGCTTGCGCGACCGCAGAGGCTCGTGATTCTCCCGGTTGCCGAAATCATAGGGGCTGATATGCATGTTCTCGACGAAAATCTCGCCGTTTCTGATCCGGCAGTAGCTGTCGCGCAGGTTGCAGGCCGACGCCCGCAGGGACTTGACTTCGGTCCCCTGCAGCACCATGCCGGCCTCGATGGTCTCGTCGATGAAGTAGTCGTGGTAGGCCTTCTTGTTGTTGGCGACGACCTTAATGCCCATGTCCGCTCTCTCCAGGGGTCCCGTCCGTATCATCGACCCGCCCGACGACGCGCGGCAGATAGCGCTCCTTTTCCAGTCCGCGGCTGCGCAGGCGCACTCCGACAAAGGCCAGCAGCATGCCGGTAATGCCGAAAACGGCGGTCACCAGTTCGACATCGGCCCCGGGGAGCAGGCGCGGCGCCAGGCTGTTGCCGACGGCGGCGCAGAAGACCAGGGCCACCAGGGGAACGATATAGACCAGAAAGGACGAACGCAGAAAGGCTTCGCTGCTGATGGCAACCCGCACCCTTTCGCCGACCCTGGCGTCGATGAGATTGCGCGCCTCGACCAGCCGTTCGGCCTGATCGTGGCCGGCATGGCAGGCCGCCCTGGCCTCGCAGTGCTTGCAGGCGCTGCTCTTGACGCAACGGACGACGACGATGCCGTCCGGCCGGCTTTCGATGACGATGCCTGTTTCCTGAATCATCTTTGCCCTTCCCTTCCCCGGCATCCGGGGCGGACGGCATTATAACCGAAACATTGCCGATGTGGAGGAAAAAGAGGCACCCACGACAGGGAATCACGGCAGCCCGCGTGGAATCACGCTTCGTCAGGCGTCGCTTTCCGGCTGCAGTCTCGCCTTGCCATGCAGATAGAGCTGGCGCACCCGTACCCGCTCGCCATCGCAGACCAGAGCCGCGACCAGGTCGCGGCTCCCCGTGCCATCGGGCGCCGCAACCACCTGGAAGTGCGCCCCCTTCCCCGGCTCGAGAGTTCCCGCAACCCGGTCCAGTCCGAGCATTCCGGCGCCGCCGGCGGTAGCCATGTGGAGAATCTCGGCGGGAGCCAGTTCGCGTCCATAGATACGGGCGGTGGCGGCCATTTCGTCCCAGACGGAAAGACTGTCGCAGGAAGCGAGGCTGTCGGTGCCCAAAGCGAGGGGAATCCCCGCCTGACGGTAGAGGTCGACCGGCGCCCGTCCGACGCCGAGCCGCTCGTTGGAGCGGGGGCAGAGGACAACGCCGCAGCCGTGCCGGCGGATTCGCGCCACATCCTCCTTGTCGACCTGAACCCCGTGCACCAGCAGCAGTCCCGGCCGCAACAGGCCGCACGACTCGAGCCAGGCGATCACGGACAGTCCGCAGCCGCCATCGAGATAGTCTTCCCAGCCGGCCAGGGGATAGATCCGCTCGGCCAGCTCGCCATCGCCGCTGCGAACCAGCCGGCTCTCGGCTGCGGACTCGGCGGCGTGAATGCTGGCCGGACAGCCGTGCTGCGCAATGCTGTCGGCCGCCAGTTCGAGAGTCCGGCAACCGAGGGTGTAGGGCGAATGGGGCGAAAGGCCGGTATTCAGGTGCTGCGCCGGCCGCCGCGCCAGAAAAGACGAAGTCCGCTCGAGCTGCTGCCGGAAAAGTTGCGGCTCCTGCCCGAGAAGTTCGGCGAAAACCGTCCCCAGAAGCGGCGTGTGCAGGTAGGCGTCGACGGCGGAAGTGACCGACAGGATGTCGCCGATCACGCCGGTCCCTGCCTCCAGACACAGGTCAAGACCGCGGCGAATCGAAGTCGGGAAAACATCGGCCGGCTGCTGCCGCTTGACGATGATGACCCGCAGCAGCCAGTCGACGAAGCCGCCCTCCGGCAGATGTCCCTCGCCCGCCTCCATCCAGACTGGCAGGTCGGTCAGCTCGAGGTGGGTGTGGGCATTGGCCATGGGCGGCAGCAGAACGCTCTCCCCGAAGTCGACCACCTCGGCACCGGCGGTTTGGGCCACGATCTCGTCGAACCGACCGACGGCGGCAATCCGCTCCCCCTCGACCAGCAGGGCGCCGCCCTCGACAGGAGGGGAAGCGACGGGAACCAGGTATCGGGCGGTGTAGATGTGCGCCACGGTCTGTCTCCGGCTTCAGGGACGCGGCGACGGATCGGCACCGAGAATCTGCGCCAGGTACGCCAGCAGCTGCCGGATTTCTTCGCGGCCGGCAATCCGGCACTGTTCCTGAAGGATGGCGTCGATGATCTCCTCGGTGGTCAGCGGGTTGGCGAGAACGACCCGAAAGACGGTCAGCGACTGCCGCTCGTAGCGGGCCGACTGCAGGGTGGTCCGGGAGACGAAGGTCTTGCCCGCCTCCCGCTGTTCCTTCTGGATCAGCCGGGTGATCCGGTCGAGAACGGCATTGGCCTGCCTGCACGTTTCGGCATCGGCCCTGGCCATCGCCGCTTGCGCCCAGGCCGGAACGTAGCGATAGGTCAGGATGTTCAGCTCCGGCTCGGTCATCAGCTCGAAATCCGGATGCCGCCGCACCTTGCCGGCAAAGAGCCGGGCCCGCTCGATGCCGAGATCGATGAGCAGTTCGTACCCCTTGCGGCCCATGATCGACAACCCGGCATGCACCAGCATCGCCTTGCCGGGACGCGAGCCTTCGAGGGTATGGCTGCCCAGGTCCTTGGAACCCTGCCGCAGGATGTAGGCGGCGTGATGCTCGATGGCGCGCAGCGCCGCCGGATCACGGAACAGCACCATCCCCGCTCCCATCGGCACGTAGAGCTGCTTGTGGGCGTCAAGAGTCACCGAATCGGCGCGCTCGATGCCGCGCAGAAGATGCCGGTGCCGCTCGGAGAAGAGGGTCGGACCGCCCCAGGCGGCGTCGACATGAAAATGACAACCCTGTTCGACCGCGATGTCGGCCAGTTCGTCGAGAGGATCGACATTGCCGGTTTCGGTGGTACCGGCGATGCCGACAATGGCCAGCGGCCGGATGCCCTCGTCGCGCAGGCGCGCCAGTTCGCTGCACAGGGCCGCCGGATCCATGCGGTTGTTGTCGTCGGTTTCGACCCGGACGAGGTTGTCGCGCCCCAGCCCGATCAGGTCGACCGCCTTGCCCAGCGAATAGTGTCCACGCCGGGAAACCAGCACCGCAAGTCCCCGGCAGCCGAGATGCTCCAGGGCACGCAGATAGCCCTCGCGAGCGATCCCCCGAAAGTCGCCCGACGGCGCGCAAAGGATGTTCCGAGCCGTCCACAGGGCGGTGATGTTGGCGATGGTTCCGCCGGAGCAAAAGGCGCCGAGGGCGTGGGTGCTGTCGTGCATCCAGCGCCGATAGAAATCGTCATCCCGGGCATAGACCAGCCGGTGCAGCATGGCCAGCACCTGCCGCTCCATGGGCGTGAACGCCTTCGAGGTTTCGACCTTGACCAGGTTCTGGTTCAGCGCCGTCATGATGCGCGACAGCGGCAGCATGAAGTACGGCAGGGCCGAGGTCATGTGCCCGACAAACCCGGGCGCCGCCGTGTGCACCGAATGGGCGACCAGCTTCTCCTTGATGAACTCGGTGTAGTCGGAGACGTAGGCCGGTTCCTCGGGAATTTCCGGATCGGCGAAGTCCTTTTCGATATCCTCCAGGCTCCGCTCCAGGGCGACGATGTGCGCCTGCAGAAAACCGGCGACATCGCGGGTGATGGCCTGGTCGATGGCCCCCAGGGTCGAGTCGGGAGCCTCGGGGATGGTGAAGATGCGGTAGAGATTTTCCAGGTTGGCCTTGGCGGCCTCTTTCGGTGTCATGACGAAAACCTGTGTCTGTCCGCCGTCCGTCCGTTCAGTCCGTCGGCAGAAGATAGCCGTTGTCGATCAGACGCGTCTTGCCGACAAAAACCGCCAGCAACAGAACGGAATCGGCATCGACGGTCCGTTGCCGTTCGAGCGTCGCCTGATGGCAGATCTCAACATAGTCGATACGGGTTTCCGGCTCGGCCTCGATCATCGCCCGCAGGCTTTCGACAATCCCGGCAGAGTCCGTCCGGCCGCCAGCCACCAGCCGCCGCGCCTCGCACAGGGCGCGATAGAGGACCAGGGCCTGACGGCGCTGTTCGTCGGTGAGGTAGACATTGCGCGAGCTCATGGCCAGCCCGTCCGGTTCGCGCACAATCGGCATGCCGACGATCTCGACCGGCAGGTTCAGATCGGCTGTCATGCGCCGGATGACGGCCAGCTGCTGAAAGTCCTTCTGGCCGAACAGGGCGACATGCGGCTGGACGATGGTGAACAGCTTGGTCACCACGGTGGTTACGCCGCGAAAATGACCCGGACGGCTGGCGCCGCACAGAACCGAGGTCATGGCCCCCTCGACATCGACAAAGGTCTGGTAGCCGCGCGGATACATGTCAGCCGCCTCGGGAGCGAAGATCAGGTCGACACCGACGTCGCGCGCCAGGGCCGCATCCCGCTCGAGATCGCGCGGATAGCTGTCAAAATCCTCGTTCTGGCCGAACTGGGTCGGATTGACGAAGATGGAAAGGACCAGCAGGTCGCCCCGCCTGCGCCCCTCGCGCAGCAGCGACAGGTGCCCCTCGTGCAGCCAGCCCATGGTCGGAACAAAGGCGATGCGCTTTCCGGCCTGGCGGGCCGTCAGGCAGCGCTGTTGCATCTGTTGAACGGAACGGATGATTTGCATAACTCAGGATCGTGGCATCAGGCTCCAGGCCCCGGACAAAACCAGATGCGAAAGACGCTGCTGCCCAACGCCTAACGCCCGGTGCCTGGCACCTGGAATCATTTGAAACTGTGCTCCTCGGTGGGGAAAGCCCCCTTCTTCACCTCGTCGATGTAGTCGCGAATGCCGCCGCGGATCACGCCGGCGGCGTCGGCATAGCGCTTGACGAACTTGGGCGAATATTTTTCGCACAGGCCGAGGATATCATGAATCACCAGCACCTGTCCGTCGCAGTCGGGACCGGCGCCGATGCCGATGGTGGGAATGGACAGCTCGCGGGTGATGCGGGAGGCCAGGGACGCGGGAATGGCCTCGAGGACGATGGCGCAGGCGCCGGCCTGCTCCACGGCGCGGGCGTCGGCCAGCAGCTGTTCGGCCTGGGCTTCCTGGCGGCCCTGCACCTTGTATCCGCCCATGCGGTGCACCGACTGGGGGGTCAGGCCGATGTGCCCGACCACCGGAATATCGATGTCGACCAGGGCGCGGATGGTTTCCGCCATGTTCGTCCCCCCTTCCAGCTTGACCGCCTGGGCGCCCCCTTCCTTGATCAGGCGACCGGCGTTGCGCCGGGCCTCGGCCAGATCGACCTGGTACGAAAGGAAGGGCATGTCGGCCACCACCATCGCCGAAGCGACGCCGCGCACCACGGCACGGGTGTGATAGACCATTTCGTCCATGGTGACCGGCAGGGTGTTGTCATAACCGGAAACAACCGAGCCGACGGAATCGCCGACCAGGATGACATCGATCCCCTCGTCGTCCATCAGCCGGGCGAAGGGATAGTCGTAGGCGGTCAGAACGGCGATCTTTTCGCCGGCATCCTTCATGCGTTGCAGATCGAGAATGGTTTTCTTCTTTCCCATCGTTTGCGACTCCATAAATGAAAACTGCGCCGATCGGGCGGGCCGAAAGACGCAGGTCGCTCTTCCACGCAAGGCGCGGATACCATGGCGATCGCCTTCCGTCCCGGTCCGAAGATCCAGGCGGTATGCCCACACAGAACAACCCCGCAACATGGTCGACTCCGGTTCGCGTTCCGGGCCTGTTGCGGAGCTGTTCCCCGGTCCGGCGGTGCCGCCGTTCCGGAATTAAAAAAGCGTTTTAGCGTATACCATACCCCCCCCGGCAGGTCCAGCATAAATTGCCGGCCGCTGGCGGCAAAAATTTCACTTTCCGTCCTCCAGCCTGAGTCCGTCACGATAGGCGTCGGCGACATGCCCGCCAAGCGACCAGTATTCGCGGATGCCGCCGAGATAGACCAGGGGATCGAAAGCGGCGACGGACATGCCGCCGTCCTCGGCGAAGGCCTGCTCGGCGGCGTGGATCTGCACGATTTCACCGAGCATCAGCCGGTAATCGCCCAGCTCGACCTCCCGGACCAGGCGGCATTCGACATTGAGCGGGCACTCTCCGACCAGCGGCGCCGCCACCTGTTCGGCCGGCACCAGGGTCAGCCCGGTGACCACGGCCTTGTCCCGGTCGCGGCCGGAACGGATGCCGCAGAAATCGGCGGCCACCGCCAGCGAGACGGGCACCATGTTGACGACGAAACAGCCGGTCTGCCGGATCTGCTCGTAAGTCAGCCGCGAACGGTTGAGGGAAATCGCCATGGTCGGCGGCGTCTTGCTGACGATACCGGCCCAGGACGCGGTCATCAGGTTGACCTTTCCTGCGGTGTCGACCGAAGTGACCAGTGTCGTCGGTTGCGGAAAGAAGGTGACGCAGGGACCGAGTTTTCTCTTTTTCATCATGATGCAAGCCATTCCTTTCGATTCCGTTTTCGCACCGGGTGAAGCCTTTGCCGCCCGGTCGCCGCCAGACCCCGGACGTCTTCAGCCCTGCAGCAGCCGACCGAGACTGCCGGCGAGCACCATCAGCGGATGCAGGTTGTCCGGCAGCGACTCGCCCAGGCGCTTGCGCTGGCCGCGATAGACCTGCAGCAGGGTCCGGCGCGGCGACAGGTAGCGGTCGATATCGCCGCCCGCCTCGGTGAAGACCCGCGCCGCCAGCTCGGTGCCCAGGGTGACAAACTCCGCCCGCAGCGTTTCGCGGGCCAGGCGGTCCCAGCGATCCCTGACCGCCATCCGGTCGAGCATCGACAGCAGCGAATCGAGATCGAGCCGGCGATAGAGCTCCAGATAGACGGGCAGGACGTCGGCGACCTGGCGACCGACGCCGCGGGCCAGCACGACCGCCGGCAAAAAGTGGTCGACACGAAGCAGCCGGGCGAAGGCGGCCGCCACCTCGTCGGGCAGGCCCGCGAAAAGGTCCGTTTCCGCCTGCGGGGTGTCCGCGACCTGCTGCAGGTAGCTGTCGAATTCCTTTTTCAGCTCCCTGACCTGCTTCTTCCGGTACGGCAGGTCGAACCCCGAAACGAGCGCCCGCTGGCAGAAGCGGGCCAGAGCATCCTCGATCAGCCGCAGCAGCCGGTGCTGCTGCTCCGCCGGCATCCGGTTGTCCTGCTGGTAGACGTGCAGGCGCAGGGAGGAGGCGTCGAACAGCCGGTCGGCGAAGAGGTAGGCGCCGGCCACCGCCGTGAGGGACGAGCCCGTCGCCCGCGCCAGACGGTCGCAGAAGGCGCAACCGGCCTGGTCGATGATCCGGTTGGTCATGACCGTGGCGACGATCTCCCGCGCCAGGGGATGCCCCGCCAGTTTGCGGCCGAACCGCTTGCGCACCTGCTGCGGAAAATAGCTCGCCAGATCCTCGAAGGCGAGGTCGGTCTGCACCAGGTCGCTCTCCAGCAGGTTCTGGTAGAGCTGCATCTTGGCGTAGGCGAGCAGCTTGGAGAGCTCGGGGCGGACAAAGGACCGCGAAGCCCTGGCATGCACAACCTTGGCCGAGGGGAGGTTCTCCCCTTCCCTGTCCAGCAATCCGACATCGACCAGCCGGTCGCACAGATCGAGGAAGGGGCCGACATCCTCGCGGCAGCGTTCGAGATCGAGGCTGAGGCAGAGGCTCTGGGTATAGTTGTTGTGCAGAACCAGCCGGCAGACCTCGTCGGTCACCTCCTCCAGCAGGCGGTCGCGATCCTCGAGATCCTCCACCTCGCCACTGGTCATCAGGTGATGGAGGAAGATCTTCAGGTTGACCTCGTGGTCCGAGCAGTCGACGCCGCCGCTGTTGTCGATGGCGTCGGTGTTCAGCCGACCACCGTGCAGGGCGTACTCAATGCGCGCGAACTGGGTCATGCCGAGGTTGCCGCCCTCGCCAACCACCCGGGCGCGCAACTCGGTGGCGTCGATGCGTACCGGATCGTTGGCCCGGTCGCCGGCGTCGACATGCTTTTCGAAACTCGCCTTGACGTAGGTGCCGATGCCGCCGTTCCAGATCAGATCGACATCGGCGGCCAGCAGCAGCCGGATCAGGCCGTTGGGATCGATCGACTCGTGCCGCACGCCCAGCCACTCGCGGACCTGCGGCGACAGGGGGATGTCCTTGGCGTCGCGGCGAAAGACCCCGCCGCCGGGGGAAATCAGCTTCGGATCGTAGTCCTCCCAGGTCGAGCGCGGCATGTCGAACAGCCGCTTGCGCTCCTGCCAGCTCGTCTCGGGGTCCGGATCGGGGTCGAGAAAGATGTGCATGTGGTTGAAGGCGGCCAGCAGTTTTATCTTGCGGGACAGGAGCATGCCGTTGCCGAAGACGTCGCCGCTCATGTCGCCGATGCCAACCACGGTGACCGACTCGGACTGCACATCGACGCCCAGCTCGCGGAAGTGCCGCTTGACGCTCTCCCAGGCACCGCGGGCGGTGATGCCGAGCTTCTTGTGATCGTAGCCCTTGGAACCGCCGCTGGCGAAGGCGTCACCGAGCCAGAAACCGTATTCGGCGCTGATGGCGTTGGCGGTGTCCGGCAGGTGGGCCGTTCCCTTGTCGGCGGCGACCACCAGGTAGGGATCGTCGCCGTCGTAGGCGACAATCCCCTCCGGCCGCCGGATCTGCCCGTCGACCCGATTGTCGCTCAGATCGAGCAGACCGCGCATCAGGGTCTGGTAGGCTCGTTTCGAAAGCTCCATCCCCTCTTCCCGGGTCGAAAAGGGCGTCTTGACGATGAAGCCGCCCTTCGAGCCGACCGGCACGATGAGGGCGTTCTTGGTCATCTGGGTCTTCATCAGGTCGAGAATTTCGGTGCGGAAATCATCCGGCCGGTCCGACCAGCGGATGCCGCCGCGCGCGACCTTGCCGCCGCGCAGGTGGATTCCCTCCATGCGGGCGTTGTGCACGTAGGTTTCGTACAGGGGGCGCGGCGCCGGCATGTCGATGATGCCCAGGGCGCTGAGCTTGAAGGCGATGAAGTAGTCTTCGGCGTCGCGGCGCACGAAGAAGTTGGTCCTGATGGTCGAGTCGATCAGGTTGAACAGCACGCGCAGGATTTCGTCCTCGTTCGGATCCCGCACCCCCTGCAGCGCCTCGACCAGCTCCAGGCGCAGGGGCGAGAGCACCTGCTCCTCGCGTTCGGCCGGATCCTCCCATTGCGGATCAGGACGGAACCGGGCCTCGAAGTAGCGGTAGAGCAGCTGCGCAACCCTCGGGTTGCTGATCAGGGCGAACGCCACCCGGCGCTTGGTGTAGCGGGACCCGAGCTGAAAGTAGTAGTTGCGGTAGGCGCGAAAGACGTCGATCTCCCTCCAGTCGAGCCCGGTCAGAACCAGAAGCCGGTTGAGATAGTCGTTTTCCGCCTCGCCGGCGCGCAGGGCGTCGAGCGCAGCGACCAGCTTGTGCCGCAGCGGCGACAGTGGCAGACTCCCTTCGCCGCCCCGGATGGCGAAGCTCTTGAGAAAGACCTCGGCGCCGTCAATGACAAAGCGGAAATCGACCTCGTCGATCACGTTGAGGCCGAGGTTTTCGAGAAAGGGCATCAGCTCGTTGAGAAAGCTCTGCCGTCGGCTGTAGAACTGCAGCCGGTAGATCTCCTCCCGGCCGCTGACCGGCCCCCAGATCTCGAAGGTGTCCCGGCCGTTCTCCAGCAGGCGCTCCATGGCCCGGATGTCGCGCACCGCGAACCGGGGATGGAAGAGATGCTTGTATTCCGGAGTGAAACTCTCCCGGTAGCGTCGCCAGAGGGATTCGGCCTTTTCCGCCGTCTCGTTCCGCTCGAGAATCCGGCGCAGCGTCAGCTCCCAGGGCCGGCAGATGCGGGTCAGCCCCCGTTCCAGCTTTTCCTCGTCGAAACGGATATCGAAGGCCCCGGTCTGCACCCCGACATGCAGGCTCAGGTAGGATTTCGACAGGTGGATGATGCGGCTTTCAATCTGCTCGGTGCGGAAAAAGCGCCGCAAAAACGCGTCGAGTCGGGGACTGGTCATCGGCCCGTAAAAGACACGCGGCATGATCACCAGCAGCGTCAGGCCGCGCACGGCGAGGCTGTGCGCCGGCACCACCCGGACGCTCTCGTGCCGGTAGAGCTGGGTGAAGGAATGGACCAGCCGCGTCAGCTCATCGTCGGAAATGAAGAAGAGTTCGACCTTGGGAAAGGAGTTGAAGATCTCGACGATCTTGCGATGGTCGTGACTGCCGCGCGGAATGCAGAGCCGGTCGAGGGCCGCCTCGAGCCGCTCCTTCAGGGTGGCGACATTCAGCGCCGGATCGTCCTCGACCTCCGGGGCGAACAGGCCGAGGAAGGCGTGTTCCAGCTCCATCCCGTCCCGGTGCTCGCGGAAGCCGATATAGACCAGCTTCTCGTCGCGATACAGGGGACTGGACCGTTCGCTCTCCTCGACCACCTCCAGCGTCTGCCGCAGCAGCCGGGTGCGAAACCGGTCGGGCAGGTCGGCCAGCCTGCGCTTCTCGCCGACATCGAACTGGACGACTTTCCAGGGGAGGCCGCAGCTTCGCTCGGGAGTTTCCCGCAGCGACCGATCCTCGCTGTCGCCGGTCAGCTCGAGCTGCTTGTAGGAGAGCGGCAGAAAGGCCCCGGCGCCGAGCCAGTTCCAGAAAGCGCCGTTGCTGCCCGCACATTCCGCCACCTCGACCAGCCGCTGCCGCAACCGGTCCCGGTCGCCGTCGACAAGCAGGACCAGTTCGAGATGCCGCCGGACCGCATCAACGACCTCGGTCTGGCGCGCCTCGGACACGTCCTCCAGCTCGAGGACGATAAAGGATTCGAGCTCGCCCCGGTCGGCCCGCCCCAGGGCGGTCAGCACTCCCTTCTGCCGCTGGATGCTCATGATGGGATGGCAGACCACCTGGTAGCGGACTCCCAGGCGGGTCAGGCAGAGCTGAACGGTATGCAGCAGAAAGGGAACGTCCCGGCAGTTGGTGAGCAGAAATCCGCGCCGTTCGGAGCGGTGCGGATGAAAGGCGACGGCGACGGCGTCCTGTCGCTGGCGCAGAAAGTTGTAGAAGCAGTCGACCCAGTGAGCCAGCCGGTCGGTGGTGGGAGAGACGAAAAAACTCAGTGGGGTGTGATCACGCAGAATCTCCGCCATCTTCCTGATCTGGTCGGCGTTTTCGCGATTCCGCTGGGTCAACAGCAGCAGGGCGGTCGCGATCTTCTCCTCGATCTTTTCCTTGGCCAGACGATTTCCGTGATGGTCGACGATGGTCTTCATGGCGCCTCCGGGTCCTGGGCCGTCTCGGCCGGCATTCCGGGTCAGTCGGCCCGGTTGTCCATGATCTCGATATCGGCCTGTGCCCGCAGCTCTTCAACCCACTGCTTCAGCCTGCCGGCACCTGCCTGCTGTCTGATGAAACTGACGATCTGCGGCCGCGCCTCCTCCCGCGTCAGGGGACGGTCCTCCTCGCGGTCGAGCACTCGGATCAGGTGGAAGCCGAACTGGGTCTCCACCGGTTCGCTGATGGCGCCGACCGCCAGGGAAAATGCGGCATCCTCGAACGGCTTCACCATGTCGCCGCGGCGGAAATACCCCAGGTCGCCGCCGCCTGGGGCGCTGGGGCAGTCCGAGTGCTTGCGGGCCAAATCGGCGAAATTGTCGGCGGTCGCCTCGTCGCGCAACCGGCGGATGCGTTCGAGGGCCTGCTCCCGGTTGTCGCCACCCGCCCTGACCAGCAGATGGCTGGCCCGCACCCGGCCCCGCCGCACCAGACGATCGGCATGTTGCCGGTAGAAGTCCTCGATCTCCTCATCGGACGGGTCGTCCAGGTCGGCGAGGTATTTTTCCGACATCTGGTTGACGGTGACATCCTGCCGCAGCATTCGCTGGTAGTCGGCGGCGCTGAGACCCGCCTTGGCCAGAGTGGCGTGAAACTCCTCCTCGCTGGGGAAGTTGTCGACGATCTTGCGCAGTTCTTCGGCGATGGCGGCCTCGTCGGCAACGAAGCCCTCGGCCAGGGCCTGCTGAAAGATCAGTTCGCGGGCGATCAGCTTCTCCATGGCGAAGCTCTCCGCCTCGCGCAACTGATCGGCGTCGAGCTGGTCGAGGGTCTTGCGGTGTTCCTGCATGGCGTATCCCTGCATGGCGTTCTCGAGGTCGAAACGACTGATCGGTGTTCCGTTGACCCGCGCGACGCACTGCTGTTTCTTATCCATGTTGCCGGTTCTCCTTGTTTGCGAAATCCGCACGTAATGCCGGATGCCGGGCCCGGATGTCCGCCCCGAACGGGCGGTAGACGTTCCCCCGGTCCGGCGCTGGTTCAGGGGGCCTCCTGCCGGGCAAGGGCCCGCGTCAGGTTGGCAAAGTCTTCGAGGGAGAGAGTCTCTCCCCGTCGGGTCGGTTCGATGCCGGCCAGCTCGAAGGCGCGGTCAAGGTCGGCAGCGACAAACCCGGCCGACTGCAGGGTGTTGCGCAACGTCTTGCGCCGCTGGCGAAAAGCGCCCCGCACCAGGCGATCGAACAGCTCAGGCCGGACGACATCGACCCGGGGGCCGCCAAGCGGCTTGAACAGCAGGACCACCGAATCGACCCGGGGGGCCGGGCGGAAGGCCTGCGGCGGCACGTTGCACACCCGGCTGATGTCGAACCAGAGCTGGGCGAACACCGAAAGGATACCGTAATCGCGGCTCCCCGGCGACGCCAGCAGCCGGTCTCCCACCTCTTTCTGAAACATGAGCACCAGCCGCTTGAACAGCCGGCGATGCTCGATGATCCGGAAAAGGATCTGCGACGAGATGTTGTAGGGCAGGTTGGCCACCATCTTGACCGGTTCCCGGCCGAGGATATCGGACCAGTCGAGCCTCAATGCGTCGCCGGACACAACGCGCAGTCCGGGATGCCGGCGCTGCTGCCAGTAGGCGACCAGGTCACGGTCGAGCTCCATTACCACGACCTCGCCGGCCAGCTGCAGCAGACCATCGGTCAGGGCGCCGGTGCCGGGGCCGATTTCGAGCACCCGGTCGCTCTCAGCAAGCTCGGCGGCCTGCAGAATGCGGGCGACAATGTTCTGATCGCGCAGAAAATTCTGCCCGAAGCGTTTTCGGGCGCGGTGGCGGGGCTGATTCATGTCTTTCTTTTCGGTCGCGGCCAGCGGCTGATGTGAATCCTGCGCGCCAGCGGCGCCAGCTGCAGGCAGAAGTAGTAGGCGAGAATCCAGCCGATCATTGCCCAGACCAGGCTGCCGAGACAGAGCGGGACAAGGACATCCCAGCCGAGACGACTCAAGGCCTCGAAGGTGAACTCGGCCGGCAGGCGGGCGTGTTCCATCTGCAGCATGGTGCGGCCGGTTTCGTATTCGAGGGCGTAGATGAACGGCGCCGTCACCGGATTGGTGATCCAGACTCCGAGAATGGCCGCCACCTTGCTTTCACGCAGGATCCAGGCGGCCAGGGCACCGAGCAGCATCTGGAAACCGAAGGTCGGGGTCAGGCCGATGGCGATGCCGAGGGCGATGCCGCGGCTCACCTCGTGCGGCGTTCCCTTGAGCCGAACGAAGCGGATAAAGAGAAGCTTGAGCAGCCTGACGAAACCCCAACGCCGATACATGCTCCCGGTCAGCCTTTCACCCTTACCTGCTCCAACGGCCAGACGGGCAGAGCATTGCAGTCGAGTCCCGAAGCATGTCCGTTGTCGAGGTAGTAATCTCCGGCCACGCCAAGCATGGCCGCATTGTCGCCGCACAGGCGCGGCGACGGAAAAACAACCTGCAGTTCCCGCTCGCCGGCAAGGTCGGCGAAGCGGCGGCGCAGGCCGCTGTTGCAGGCCACGCCGCCGGCCACCACGATCCTGTCGATGCCCTCCTGCTCGGCGGCAAGCAGCGTCTTGCGCACCAGCACCTCGACCACCGCAGCCTGAAAGCTGGCGGCGATGTCGCGCACGGCCTTTTGGTCCAGTTCGTCGCGGCCACGCACGTGATTCATCACCGCGGTCTTGATGCCGCTGAAAGAGAATTGCAGGTTCTTCCGCTTCAGCATCGGCCGTGGAAAGTCGATGGCGTCCGGATTCCCTTCGGCGGCGAGCCGGTCGATGACGGCGCCGCCCGGGTAACCGAGACCGAGCAGCTTCGCCACCTTGTCGAAGGCCTCGCCGGCGGCATCGTCGAGAGTCTGCCCCAACAGCCGGTAGCGGCCGATGCCGTCGACGCGATAGAGGTGAGTGTGGCCGCCGGAAACGGCCAGGGCGACAAAGGGAAAGGCGAGTTCCGTCTCGAGCAGGTGAGCCAGAATGTGCCCTTCGATGTGGTGGACACCGACAACGGGGATGCCGCGGGCCCAGGCCAGGGCCTTGCCGGCACAGAGACCGACCAGCAGAGCGCCCACCAGACCGGGGCCACGGGTGACCGCCACCCCTTCGACATCCGCGATCCCGACGCCGGCCTCGTCGAGCGCCTGCTCGATGACCGGCGTAATCGCCTCGAGATGATGACGCGACGCCAGCTCGGGCACCACGCCGCCATAGAGAGCATGGACATCGACCTGCGAGGCGACAACGCTCGACAGAATCTGCCGGCCGTCGCGCACCACCGCCGCCGCCGTCTCGTCACAGGAACTTTCAACGCAGAGCAACAACATAGTAAAAAAGCATTCAGGGGACAGGAATCAGGAGTCAGAATCCGAGAAAAACAAGAACCAGCCTCCCGGGGACAGCCTCTCCCGGCTTTTGGCTTCTGAAGCCTGACTCCTCCATCACTACAACAGATTCGCCGCCAGCTCGGCCAGACAGGATCGTTCCCCCTTCTTCAGGGTGATGTGCCCGGCGATATTCTGTCCCTTGAACTTTTCGACCGCGTAGGTCAGGCCGTTGCTCGAGGAATCGACATAGGGATTGTCGATCTGGTAGGGATCGCCGGTCAGGACGATCTTGGTTCCTTCCCCCGCCCGGGTGATGATGGTCTTGATCTCGTGCGGCGTCAGGTTCTGCGCTTCGTCGACAATCAGGAACTGGTGTGGAATGGAGCGACCGCGGATGTAGGTCAGGGCCTCGATCTCCATCAGGCCCATGTCGACCAGTTCGCGGTATCCCCGCTTGCGCTTCCCCTGCTCGTCGACCGAACCGAGCAGCAGCTCGACATTGTCGAAGATCGGCTGCATCCAGGGGGCGAGCTTCTCTTCGACATCGCCGGGGAGAAAACCGAGATCCCGTCCCAGGGGGAAAATCGGGCGGGAAACCAACAGCCGGCTGTAGTTGTTTTCGTCGGCGGTCATGTAGAGGCCGGCGGCCAGGGCGAGCAGGGTCTTGCCGGTGCCGGCCATGCCAATCAGGGTGACAAGCTGGATGTCGTCGTTGAGCAGCAGATCGAAGGCGAACTGCTGTTCCCGGTTGCGCGGATGGATGCCCCAGAGGCCTTCCTTGGGTATGGGAATCAGCGGCAGCACCCTGTTGAGCGGCGCCTGAAAACGCCCGATGGCGGTATGGGACGGATTACTCTCGTCGACCAGGGTCAGACACTGATTGGGAAAGAAATCCCCCTCCAGATCGAGATGGCCTTCGCTGTAGAAGCGGTCGACCTCCTCCTTGCTCACCTGGACCACGGTCGCACCGGGATAGAGTTCGTCGATGTCGACCTTGTCCGACTCGTAATCCTCGGCCCGCAGGCCGAGGGCATCGGCCTTGATGCGCAGGTTGGTGTCCTTGGTGACGAAAATGACCGGGTGCTGCCGCTCGTCGCGCAGCTTCAGGGCCACCGCCAGAATGCGGTTGTCGCCCCGCTCGTTGCGCAGCTCCGGCGGCAGACGCCGCAGGACATCCTCGGTGTAGAGATGGACCGAAAGCATGCCGCCCGACTCGAGCGGCACGCCCTGGGTCAGGCTGTACTTGAGGCGCAGGCTGTCGAGCAGCCGCGAAACCTGCCGAGCGTTGCGGCCGGTTTCACTCAGGCTCTTCTTGAAGCCGTCGATCTCCTCGATGACCGTAATCGGAATGGCGACATCGTTGTCCTGGAACTTGAAGATGGCCTGAGGATCATGCAGCAGCACGTTGGTGTCGAGTATGAAGATTTTTTTCATCAGGCGGTTTCACCCTCTCAGCGGTCGTAATCGACGACTTCGATCCCTTCCGCGGTGGCAAGCAGTTTGAGATGGACAGGATAGTTCTTGCCGGGGATGTTGCGCTTGGTGGCGATCACCACCTCGCCGTCCCGGTTCAGGGCGTTGAGGATCATCTCCGGCGATTCCTCGATAATGTAGTAGTTGTAGATCCGGGTGGCCATCAGCTCCTGCCGGGTCACCGGTTTGTCCGGCGGCAAAGAGCAGGCGACCAGCAGAGCCGCCGCCAGAAAGGCCAGAAAGATTGTCCGCATCGTTCGCATGGTCCGACTCCTCGTTTTACGAATAATCACCGGATGCGCGCCAGGGCCCTGACGGCCTCCAGCGCCTGCCCGATTTCGTCCTGCGTGGTCAGGGGGCCGGGACTCAGCCTGACCGTCCCCTCGGGATAGCTGCCAATGGTGCGATGGGCGTCCGGCGCGCAGTGCAGGCCGGCCCGGCAGCAGATGGCGAATTCGCGGTCGAGCCGGAAGGCGAATTCGGCCGGATCGCGGCCCTCGACCACGAAGGAGACGACGCTCCCTCTCTTCTCTTCGGGGCCAGGCCCGAAGACCTTTACCCCGCCGATACCGGCGAGCCCTTCGAGCAGCTGCCCGGTCAGGGCCGACAGACGGGCCTCGACCAGTTGCGGTCCGGCCGTCTCCAGATAACGGATGCCGGCGGCGAGACCGGCCAGCCCCGGCACGTTGCGGGTGCCGGCCTCGAACCGTTCCGGCATCTGCTCAGGCATCTGCTTGGCCGTCGAATTGATGCCGGTGCCGCCGTAAATCAGCGGCTGCAGCTCGATGCCCGGCCGCAGGTAGAGGAAGCCGGTACCAGCCGGCCCGAGCAGCCCCTTGTGGCCGGGCGCCGCGAGCATGTCGACGCCGAGCCTTCCGATATCGAGTGGAAAGTGCCCGGCGCTCTGCGCCGCGTCGACCA
This sequence comes from Geothermobacter ehrlichii, assembly GCF_008124615.1. NCBI lineage: Bacteria > Pseudomonadati > Thermodesulfobacteriota > Desulfuromonadia > Desulfuromonadales > Geothermobacteraceae > Geothermobacter > Geothermobacter ehrlichii. The sequence continues at coordinate 150,522 of NZ_VNIB01000002.1, read as the reverse complement.
GAACCGGGATCCGGTACCGATTGCAGATATCGACGATCTCTTCCAGCGGCTGCAGGGTGCCGGTGACATTGGAGCAGTGGCACAGCACCATCAGCCTGGCTCCGACGCCGGCTTCCCGGCGCAGGGCGTCGAGAGAGAGCCGGCCATCGGCATCACAGGGAAGACGGACAACCTGAACCCCGCGATCGGCCAGAGCGTTCAGCGGACGGCTGACCGCGTTGTGCTCCATGCGGGTGGTCAGCACCCGATCGCCCGGGCGCAGCCAGCCGAACAGGGCCAGGTTGATCGCCTCGGTGGCGCTGGACAGCAGCGCAATCCGTTCCGAGTCGGCCACTCCGAAAAAACGCGCCACGGTCTCGCGGGCCTCGAACAGCACCCGCCCCGCCTCGAGGGAAAAGCCGTGACCGCCGCGTCCGGGATTGCCGCCGGCGTTTTTCAGCGTCCAGCCGACGGCCTCGCATACCGCGTCCGGTTTTGGAAATGATGTCGCCGCGTTATCGAGATAGATCGCCATTTGCCGCTATCATACTGGATTGGAATGCATTTGCCACCGGAAAAATTCGCCCCGACCACTGTACCGCGGCTGGCGCATGAGTGGATAGGCGCTCCGTTTCACCGACGCGGCCGGTCGCAGAGCAGGTCGCGGCCGGCGGCGTCTTTCGGCAGCGTCAGGGCCAAACCGCGGCAACCGCCGTGGCAGCGGTCGCAAATGGCGCAGGCGCGGCAGTCCGCGGGCAGCTCACCGATGGCGGCGAGGACCTCGCTGCGCGCCGCCGCCTGCCAGAGGTCGTGCAGGGAGTGATCGAGCAGGCTGCCGAGATCGCGGGGCCAGGAGATGCAGGGATGGAGATGCCCCGCCGCATCGAGATGGGCCAGGCTGTTGCCCGCCTGGCAGCCGACGTAGTGGTCACGCTCGCGTCCGGGGCAGAGGATCTCCCAGAGAAAAAGGTCGTGCACCACCAGCTCGCCGGTGAAACCGGCGGCCGTGCGCCGTTCGAATTCGCGGCGAAAGGATGCAAGATCGCGGGCGTCGGGCACCAGCGGCGCCAGCGCCTCCGCATCGTCTACCAGCGGCACATTGGGCAGCACCAGGCGGCCAATGCCTTCCCGCCCGGCCAGTTCGAGCACCTCCGGAAGCCGGGGCAGCAGCGGCCGCAGGGGGACAAGGGCAAGGTGCGGCTGTCCAGGTTTTGTCGCCCGACGCCGGATCAGGCGGCCGACAGTCGACGTTTCGGCCCCTGCGAGCAGCGCCGCCGTCAGATCAAACTGCCAGGCGACGCCGACGGGCGTCTTTGGAAGCTCATCATCGCGGATGTCGGCCTGCACGGTGACCTGGACGCCGGCTTCGAGCAGGATCGCCAGCAGGTCCGCCAGCCGGGGAAAACGGGCGAAATCCCCCCGCAGAGTGACAAAAAACAGGCCGGCATCGGCCAGCCGCCCGGCCAGTCGCAGCAGGGCCGGCTCGTCGAGCCGGCCGCGGCGCATGGTCCAGGTCAGGCGCAGGGGAGCGTCGAGCAGATCGATGGCCATGACTACTTCCAGCAGTGGGGGTCAGGCTGCGAAAAATCGCCGGTCACGGCAAAGGCGCGGGCGGTGCAGCCGCCGAGGCAGTCCTCGTAGGCCGAACAGCCGGCGCATTTGCCCTTGGCCTGCTTGTTGCGCATCTTTTGCAGAACGGGGGAGTTGTACCAGATGTCGTCGAAGTCCTGTTTCAGGATGTTCCCCACCACCAGCGGGATGAAACCGCAGGGGGTGATGTCGCCGTTCGGCCGCAAATGCAGCGACAGCTTGCCGCAGCTACTCCCCTTGACCAGGGGATCGGCGTCATAGCCGGGCAGCGAGGCGATCACCGGATCGTCAAAGGAGATGACCAGATCGTCGGTTTCGTTCTTGACCGCGAGCGCCTCCAGGTAGAAGGCCTTCCACTCTTCGGGCGTCAGGTCGAGTTCTTCACGGTTCTTGAATCCCCGGCCGCTGCACTTGAAATTGTGCAGGTAAACGGTGTGAACGCCGTGCTCGCGCGCCAGCTGCAGCAGGTCGCGAAAGTTCCGGTAATTGATGCGCGAGATGACCGAACTCATGGTGGTGCGCAGTCCGGCGGCGCGCAGATTGTCGAGGGCGGCCACCGCCCGCAGCCAGGAGCCGGGCATGCAGCGGAAATCATCGTGCAGGGCGGCCTCGGCGCTGTCGATGCTGATGCCGACGCTTTTGAAGCCGCTCGCCTTCAGCCGCTCGGCCGCCTGCCGGTCGACCAGCCAGCCGTTGGAGTTCATCGAGACATTGAGCCCCTTTTCCGCGGCATGAACGGCGACGGTGAACAGGTCGTCGCGGATCAACGGCTCGCCGCCGCCGAAATTGATGAACGGCACCTTTTTGTCGGCCAGGATGTCGACGATGGCAAGCAGATCCCCGGTCGGCAGCTCTTCAGCCTGCTCTTCCCGGCTGTAGCAGTGGCTGCAGCTGAAGTTGCAGCGATACGACAGGGTCCAGTTGAAGGTCAGAGGAGCGCTCAGCAGGCCCCGGTTGGCATCATTCATAATGAATCCAGCCCCTTTGGTTGAGATCGGCCAGAAAGGCCTCGACATCGGCCGCCAGCTCGTCGCGTCCGACATTGTATTCGGCCGCCAGCTCGTCGACGATCGCCTCGACGCTGCGTTCGCCGTCACAGCGCCGCCAGATCTCGCCGCCCAGCAGGTTGAGCTGGTGCATGGTTCCGTCGACGACCAGGATCACCGTACCGCGATCCGAAATATCCTCGCCGCGTTCCATGGCGGCGAGCAGTTCCTGTTCGCGCCTGGCTTCATGACGCCAGACGATATCTTCTCTGCGTATCGGACGTTTCATGCTTTGCATCCCATCCCGCCGGTCAGGCTTCGGCCCGCCGGCCCGAAAGCGTATTGAAGGAAACGAAAGCCAGCCCCGCCAGCACGGCCACCTTGCCGTAGAGGGGCACGCCGGCGGCGGTGGCGGCCAGCCCCCAGGCCTGGACCACGGCACTGCCGAGCAGCATGCCGATCACCACCAGCCCGGCGTCGGCATCCCCCTCGCCGGCCTTGATCAGCTGGCGGAAGGGACAGCCGCCGATCAGCACCGACAGCCAGCCGACCAGGTACATGCCGAGCAGGCTCCAGAAAAACTCGAGATGCGCCCCCGGCTGACCATAGAGACCGGGATGAAAGTTGCCGGTGGCCAGATTGGCCGCCGTCGCGGTCAGCACAAAGACGACCAGTCCCCAGAGCAGCGGATTTCTGCGTCCCATGAGAAAGGTGTCGCGCAGGCTGCCGGTGACACAGAACCGGCTGCGCTGGGCCAGCACCCCGAGCAGCAGTCCGGCGCCGAGGGAAATGAGCAGCGGTGCATGTTCGGCGCCGCTGCCGCGGGTCGAAAAGTGCAGAAAGGCGGGGCGGACAAAGAGGGCCGCCAGCCCCAGCAAAAAGAACAGCGGAATCCACACTCCCGCCGCCCCGCCCTGTTTTTCGGCACGGGCGAAGCCTACGCCGGCGGCCAGCCCCTTCAGTCCGGTCCAGACCCCGGCCAGCAGTCCGGCCAGACCGCTCAGGGCGGTCAGGTCACCGGCGGTCAGGCGCAGAAAGAGCTTGATCGGGCAGCCGATGAAAACGGCGCAGCCGACCATCAGGAAGACGCCCGAAAGAAGCCGCAGCATGGGAGCGCTGCCCCCGCGAGAGCGGAATTCGCGCCCGGCCAGGGCACTGGCCAGGGCGCCGAGCACAAAACCGATCAGTTCCGGACGCAGGTACTGCATGCGCTCGTTTCCGTGCAGGCCGAGAGCGCCGGCGCTGTTCTCGAGAAAACAGGAGATGCAGATGCCCGAGTTCTGCGGATTGCCCAGCACCGCCAGGGCGACGCCGCAGAGCCCCAGCAGGACGCTGGCCAGCAGAATCAGCCAGAACTGTCGATCGAACACGGGCATGGCCTATTCGCAGCCTCCGGCAAGTCGGCTCTGGAGATAGCGCAGATCGCTCAGCGCCCGACGCGCCGACGGGCTCTTCCCCTGCCCGACCGCCCGCTGCCTGACCGGCTGCAGTTCGGTTTCGAGCAGGGCTGCGATCTCCTGCCGCGCCGACAGCGGCGCCTGAGCATCGACGAAGTCGGGATTCTTCCTGACCGCCTCGGCATAGGCGGCGGCCGCCTGCTCGACAGCGCCGAGACGGTGCAGAATGCGCCCGCGCAGAAGCAGGCCGTAGCCCTCGCCGGGATAACGGCGGGCGATCTCGGCGAGTTTCAGCAGCGCCTGCTGGTCGCGCCCCTGGGTCATCAGCTCTTCGACCGGGGCATAGACGTCGCGCAGAAAGGCGATGCGCGCCCGGTAGGCCAGGTCCTGCTCGAGCTGCCGGCTCGTTCCGGTGACAACAGCGGAAGATCCGCTGCCGGAAAATCCGAGCACCAGCGCGCCGCCCAGGGCGAGGGCCAGCATCAGCAGGTGAAACAGGTCAAAACGGTCGCTGAGTTTCATGCCCGGCTCAGAATTTCTGGTAGGGCGGCATGTTGGCCCGACGGGCCATCTGCCGCAGGATGTCGTAATCGCTGTCGGCGAGGGCGTCGTAACCGTCGATCCAGGCAGCCTTGAGCACCTTCACCTCCTCGCCGTCGATCGATACGGTGGTCTGAGGCGTCAGCTCGAGCAGCGCCTGACGAAAACGCTCGGCCAGGCCGGGATCGACATCGGGGGACGCACCGAAGGTGCAGTAGGGAAAGATCTCGCTCTGGGCGATGACGTTGAAATCGTCGGCGCTGATGCGGCCGTCGCGGATCATCAGCTCGAGGTCGAGCGCGGGCGCGGCGGCAACGTCCCAGGCACCGAAATAGACGCCATAAATGACCTTTTCGTGCTTGTAGGAGCCGTGCGGAATGCCGTAGAGGGCGAGATCCTCCTCGGGGTCGAGGCCAGCCTGCAGCATCAGGTCGTACTGGGCCAGGTAGCCGGACGGTGCCAGCTGGGGCCCGAAGAGCATGCGTTTGCCCTTCAGGTCGGCCAGGGTGCGGACGCCGCTGCCCCGGCGGGCGATGATGGTCCCGGCCGTACGCGGCCCGAACTGCCCCCGTTTTTCCGTCGCCATCAGCTTCACGCCGTGATCCTCGTGCAGCACCAGGTAGATCAGGGAATTGGTGTGGGTGAAGGCGAACTTCTCCCTGACGAAGCGCTCCTCGAAATCCTGGGTGTCGACCGGCACCAGTTCGAACCGCACCCCGAGCTTCTGCTCGAGGTAGCGGGTCAGCGGCGTGAAGCGCTGGCGGGTTTCCGTCTCGCTGTTGCAGTTCATGTAGCCGATCTTGTAGACCGGCCCGTCGACCGCACTCTGCCGGCAGCCGGCAATGGAGACGAGCAGAACGGAGAGGAACAGAAGAAAATGACGACAACGCATGCGGGCAGTCCTTTTACTCGCTCACGGTTGAATGCCGGCCTGTTGCGGCTTCGATTGCGGGCGGAGCCGTCAACGGCGGCGCGAAGATGACGGCCCCGACATCGTCGCGCTCCCGGCGGTCGCGGATCAGCTCCGCAATCCGCGCCGGATCCGCCGTCCCCCACCAGTTGCTCCCCAGCCGGGCATCCTGCCGGCCGTCGTTGACGAAGGCATATTCGAGATTGCCGGACAGATCGTTGCCGGACAGTTCGCCGCGCGCGTCGATCCAGCGCACACCGGCCCGGCCATTGCGGATGATCCGGTTCTTCTTGACCATCACGATCGCATTTTCAAAAAGGGTGCCATGCTCGAGGTTGTCGCTGACAAGGTTGCCGGTCAGTTCCGCCTCTCCGCCCTGGACATAGATGCCGCTGCGGTTGCCGCGGATCAGGTTGCCGCGGGCGGTCAGGGTCGAATCGCGCAGGTTGACACCGTTGACCCGGTTGTTTTCGATCCGGCAGCCGACCATCTCCAGGGTGCTGTAGACGCAGCGCACCGCCCAGTTGCCGCCGGTCACGACGCACGAGCGGAGAACGACCGTCGAATCGCGAAACTGCAGGCCGTTGAAATTGTCCTCGATGCGGCAATCGAGAAGATTGACGGTCGAGTCCTGAAACATCAGCCCCCGCAGGTTGCGGCGGAACAGGGAGTGATCGATCCGCGCCCGGCCGAAATGGGAATGGAAACCCATGGCGCCGTACTCGACCACACAGTGCCGAAAAAGATTCTCCGCGTCGCTGCCCATCATGTTGACCGCCCCCCAGGCGCCGGGAAAGAGGTTGTCTCCGGCCGCGGTAAAGCGAATGGGGCGTTCGGCGCTGCCCAGGGCGACAATCCTGCCCTGCACGAACATTTCGTGCTCGCCGATGCCGTCGCCGTTGGAATCGTAAAAGGTGAAGCGAACGGTGGTTCCCGGGCGGATTTCCAGCCTCACCTCGGGGGCGACCGTCAGGATTCCGTCGATCAGCACCTCACCCTGCCAGACGGTATCCTGCCAGAGGGTCTGTTCACCGCGGTAGACGGTCTCGGCCCGGACCGACGGGACAAAAAGCAAAAGAAAGAGCAGAGCCGGGAGCCATTTCACGGCCGCCTCCGCAAGCGGAGAAAGTCGCGACCGTTGTCCCCAAATCTGATGAACGCAGGCCGCTCGGCGGCGGCAACACCGACCCGGGCCCTCTCGACGGCGACATCCTCGCCGGCGATCCGGCAGGATGAGCCGATATGGATTCCCTCCTCGTCCTGGCCATCGAACCGGACCTGGCGCAACTGCACCGCCCCCGGCCCGGGGCAGAAAAGACCGATCTCGCCGCCGCGCAACAGGCTGTCGGCAAGCTCGAGATGCCCTTCGGCCTGCACGGCAATGCCGTAGCGGCAATCGGCGAATTCCACCGCCCGCAGCCTGCCCTCGCCCTCCAGCAGCCATAGACCGTAATCGGCCGCCTGAAGCCGGACATGGCTCAGCTCGGCCCGGCCGCCATCGACGACAATGATCCCGGCCCAGAGCGGGTCGCCCGGCGCGACATCGAGCTGCGGCCGCAGGGTGGCGAAGCGGACCGGCTCTTCCTCGCTGCCGGCGATGCGCAGCCGCCCCTGGACCAGGATCTCGGTGCGCGGCGAAAGAAAATCGGGTTCGATCTTGGTCGAGCCGGCGGGCATGATCCAGAGGGTGGTTCCCGGCTCAATGACCAGTTCGGCGCCAGGAGCAATCCGCACATCGTCGGCAACCACCACTTCCCCCGACAGATGCAGCTGTCCGCCAATTACACCGGCCAGACGCGGCAGCGGTTCGGGTCGATAGAAACGGGGCGCTTCAGGAGCGCAGCCGGCCAGAACCAGAACAAATCCGAAAAGAAAGAGTATCAGCATCCGCATCAGAGCCAGTCCTGTTGCCGGAGGAATTCACGCGCCACCGCCATGGGCGCCTCCCCCTGCGCGATTCGGGCGACCAGCCGGTCGAACTGCGCCACCGTCAGTTGCCGACAGAGGCGATCGAGCGCCCGGGGGATCAGGCTGAACTGCAGATCCTCCAGCGGGCGGGAACCGCTCAGCAGAAAGGGCAGGCCGGCCTTGCGAAAGAGAATGCGACCGGCGGCCGGCTCGTTTCCGTCGACGATTTCCAGATCGGCCCGGCTGGCGGCGATCAGAGCGCCCGGATCCGCCTCCCCGCGCGCGACCAGAACCGAATCGGTGCCCGTCTTCTCCTTGATGTAGATGGAAACCAGGGCATAGAAGGCCTGCTGGCGGTACGAATCGCCGGTGGCGATATAGAGCTTGGGGCCGAAACAGCCGAAAGCGCTGACCGGCAGCAGAACGAAAAGGAGCAACAGCGTGGTTCGGGACATGATTCATCCGTCCGGCGGCAGGTATCGGTTCACCAGAATGACAAGAGAATCAAGCAAGGGGCATACCAGCGGCAGAAAGGAAGTCTGACAGACGAAAATCAGCGGGACTCACCGTCATCGGATTCATCGGATTCGCCGGCATCGTCCTCACCGGTGTCGTCATCGAGGCCCTTGCCGAGCAGGTTGTACTTCTCCAGCTTGTAGCGCAGGGTGGTGCGCTTGATGCCGAGCACTTCGGCGGCCCGGGTCTGGGAACGCCCTTCCCGGTTCAGCGTCTGGATGATGAGCTGTCGCTCGAGGTCCTCCAGAATCTCGGTCAGGCTGCCGCCCGATTCGGGCAGCGACAGGCAGATCTGGTCCCGGCTCTGGATGCCCTGGGGAAAGTCGCGCGGCGTCAGCACCTCCCCCTTGGCCAGCACCACCGCCCGCTCGATGACATTTTCCAGTTCGCGCACATTGCCGGGCCAGTCGTGGGCGACCAGACAGGCCAGCGCCTTGGGAGAGATCTGCTCGATCTTCTTGCCCGTCTCCCGGGTGTACTTTTCGAGAAAATGAGCGGCCAGCGGCTCGATGTCCTCGCGCCGTTCGCGAAGCGGCGGCAGCTCGATGTTGACCACGTTCAGCCGGTAAAAGAGATCCTCGCGAAAACGCCCGGCCTTGACCTCCTCCTCAAGGTTCTTGTTGGTGGCGGCGACGATGCGCACGTCGACCTTGATGGTGCGGTTGCCGCCGACCCGCTCGAACTCGTGCTCCTGAATCACTCGCAGCAACTTGACCTGGGCCGCCAGGCTCATCTCGCCGACCTCGTCGATGAACAGCGTCCCCTGATCGGCGAGCTCGAACCGTCCCTTCTTCTGGTGCAGGGCGCCGGTGAAGGCCCCCCGCTCATGGCCAAACAGCTCGCTCTCCAGCACGCTCTCCGACAAGGCGGCGCAGTTGAGCACGATGAACGGTTTTTCCTTGCGCGGCGAGTTGAAGTGGATGGAACGGGCAATCAGCTCCTTGCCGGTGCCCGATTCGCCGGTAATCAGGACGTTGGCGTTGGAATTGGCCACCGAGCCGGCGACATCGAAGACCTGCTGCATCGCCTTCGAACTGCCGACGATGCCGGAAAAGCTGTAGCGCCCCTCCAGTTCCTGGTGCAGGTAGCGGTTCTCGGCGATCAGCCGTTCCCGCTCGAAGGCCTTGGCCACCGTCAGACGGATCTCGTCCGCCTCGAAGGGCTTGGTGATATAGTCGAAGGCGCCGGAACGCAGGGCCTGCACGGCGTTCTCCACCGTGCCGTAGGCGGTGATGACGATAATGGGCAGCCGCGGATCGTAGTCCTTCAGCTCGTTGAGCAGTGTCAGGCCGTCCATCCCCGGCATCTTCAGGTCGGTGATGACCAGATCGTACTCCTCCAGCGCCACCGCCTGCAGCGCCTCCTGGCCGTTGGCCGCGGCGAAGGTTTCGTAGCCTTCCTTGACCAGAATGCGGCTCAACAGCCGCCGCATCCCCTCTTCATCATCGACGATGAGGATCTTTTCTCCTGCCATCGGATATCCGCGCTTTCTTCGATTCGCCCCTCAGGGCATGTGATAGACCTTGTTCTTCCCCTCGCGCTTGGCAACGTACATCAGATCGTCCACCGCCTTCAAGAGGCCGTCGAAGGTTTCGCCGTCGCGCGGGAAGACGGCAACCCCGACGCTTATCGTCACTCCCCGGTCGGTGATGCCGGCCAGGCAATCGGCCGATTCGCGCTCGATGCACCGGCGGCAGCGCTCGGCCGCTGCCAGGGCCGACTGCAGGTCGGTTTCCGGCAGCAGGGCGATGAACTCCTCGCCGCCGTAGCGAAAGAGCTGGTCGCAGTCGCGCAGGGTTTCCCGCAGGATCTCGGCCACCGCCGCCAGCACCCTGTCGCCCACGGGATGTCCGTAGCGGTCGTTGAAGGCCTTGAAATCGTCGATATCGAACATGATCAGGCCCAGCTCTTTGCCATAGCGCCGGGCGCGTCCCAGTTCGTCGGCGAACAGTTTCTTGAAATGGCGATGGTTGTAGACCCCGGTCAGTCCGTCGGTACAGGCCAGCTCCAGCGTGCGAGCGTGCAGCCTGGCATTGTCGATGCTCATGGAAGCGAATGAACCGAGGATCGACAGCATCTTCAGGCTGGTGGCATCGAACCGGCGGGGAACGAAATCGTCGACGTAGAGAATGCCGATCAGCTTCTCCTGAATCTTGAGGGGCACCGCAATCAGCGACCGTATCCCTTCTGCCAGCGCGAGGGGATTGCGAAAGAAAACGGCCTTTTCGGTGTCCTCGACGACAAAGAGGTCGCCCTTGTCGAGGATGGTCGCAGTCAGTCCGCCCGGCGTCACCCTCCAGCGCCGCCGGGCGGTGAAGGCATCGCTGAGGCCGTGGGCGACGCGCAGTTCAAGTCGGCCGGTCCGCTCGTCGTACAGGGCGATGCTGCCCGCCGGCATCTCCATGATCGCCATGGCGCTGCCGAGGATGTTGTCGAGCACCTCGTCCAGTTCGAGAGAGGATACCACCACCTGGGCGACACTGAGAATGTTCTTCAGCCCGCGCAGCTCCTCTTCGAGTTGGCCCGGTTTTCGTGTCGCGTCACTCATACCCTTGCCTGGCCGTCAGGCTGCCGAAAAGAAATTTGATAAAATTAAATGTTTTCTTCTAGCACGGCGACTGCCCCCTGTAAAGCGTCCGGCCGGCAAAAGATTTTTCCGTCGCCCGTATACCGATCCCGACCGAAAGGCTAAATTGCTGAGTTTTTTGGTTTTATTTTTACAAGATCCGGGAAACCGGCGTGTCGACCGGCAAAAACCGGCTGCAAAGAGACCTTGACAGCCACAACATATTGTGGTTTAAACGCGGCATTTCCACACGATATAAGACTTTTTCACCAAATTCCGACAATACGGACGACGGGTTGACATCCCGCCATTCTCATTTTCAATTCCAGTTACAAAGAGGGAAAACCAATGTCCAAGAAAGAGACCGCCCTGCAGTTGTCAGCAAACGCCATCACCGTCCTCGAGCGCCGCTACCTGAAGCGCAACGAGGAAGGCAAGGTCCTCGAGACGCCGGCCGAGATGTTCGCCCGGGTCGCCCGCACCATCGCCTCGGCCGAAACGAAGCTGAACACCGGCGTCGACGCCAAACAGCTGGAGAAGGAATTCTACCGGATGATGACCAGCCTCGAGTTCATGCCCAACTCGCCGACGCTGATGAACGCCGGTCGCGAGCTGGGCCAGCTCTCGGCCTGTTTCGTGCTCCCGGTAGGCGACTCGATGGAGGAGATCTTCGAGGCGATCAAGAACACCGCCCTGATTCACAAGAGCGGCGGCGGCACCGGCTTCTCCTTTTCGCGCATCCGGCCGGCCAACGACGTGGTCAGCTCCACCCGCGGCATCAGCTCCGGTCCGATCTCCTTCATGAAGGTGTTCGACGCCGCCACCGAAACCATCAAGCAGGGCGGCACCCGGCGTGGTGCCAACATGGGCATTCTGCGGGTCGACCATCCCGACATCATGGATTTCATCATGGCCAAGCGCGACCAGACCGTGCTGACCAATTTCAACATTTCCGTCGGCCTGACCGAAGCCTTCATGGAGGCGGTCGAAAAGGACGGTGAATACGATATCGTCAACCCCCGCACCGGCAAACCGGTCGGCAAGCTGCCGGCCCGCAAGATCTTCGACCACATTGTCGACATGGCCTGGCACAACGGCGAACCGGGCATCATCTTCCTCGACCGTCTCAACCGCGACAACCCGACGCCGCACGTCGGCGAAATCGAGGCGACCAACCCCTGCGGCGAGCAGCCTCTGCTCCCCTACGAGTCGTGCAACCTCGGTTCGATCAACCTCGCCCGCTTCGCGCACGAAGACGACGTCGACTGGCCACGGCTGCGGGAAACCGTGCGCCTGGCCACCCGCTTCCTCGACAACGTCATCGAGGTCAACAACTACCCGATCCCCGAAATCGACCAGATGACACGCGCCAACCGCAAGATCGGTCTCGGCATCATGGGCTGGGCCGACATGCTGATCAGGCTCGGCATCCCCTACAACTCGCAGGAGGCCATCGAGCTGGGCGAGAAGCTGATGAAATTCATCAACGACGAAGCCCACCAGATGTCGGTCGAACTGGCCGAGGAGCGGGGCCCCTTCCCCAACTTCAAGGGCTCCATCTACGACGTCAAGGGTGGCAGACCGATCCGCAACGCCACCTGCACCACCATCGCCCCGACCGGTACCATCTCGATCATCAGCAGCACCTCGTCCGGGGTCGAGCCGCTGTTCGCGGTCAGCTTCGTCCGCCAGGTGCTCGATGACGACAAGCTGGTGGAGGTGCATCCCCTGTTCGAGCAGATCGCCCGCGAGCGCGGCTTCTATTCGAAGGAGCTGATGGAGAAGATCGCCGAACACGGCACGGTGCAGGACATTCCCGAAATTCCCGAAGACGTGCGTCGGGTCTTCGTCACCGCCCACGACATCACCCCCGAAGACCATATTCGCATGCAGGCGGCCTTTCAGAAGTACACCGACAACGCCGTCTCCAAGACGGTCAATTTCCGCAACGAGGCCAGCCGCGAGGACGTGGCCACCGTCTACCGCCTGGCCTACCAGCTAGGCTGCAAAGGGGTGACCATCTATCGCGACGGTTCCCGTGACCTGCAGGTTCTTTCGGTCAAGAAAGCGGATGAAAAGGCCGCCGACATCCCCATTGAGACCGAGAAGAAATCCCGCAAGCGTGAGCGACCGCGGGCCCTGCGGGGCACCACCTACCAGATGGAAACCGGTTGCGGTCCCCTCTATGTCACCATCAACGAGGACAGCAAGGGGGTTTTCGAGCTCTTCACCACCATGGGCAAGGCCGGCGGCTGCGCCGCCAGCCAGTGCGAGGCAATCGGCCGTCTGGTCTCCCTGGCCTGGCGCTCCGGGGTTCAGGCGCGTCAGGCGGTCAAGCAGCTGATCGGCATCACCTGCCACAAGCCGGCGGGATTCGGCGCCAACCGCATCACCTCCTGCGCCGATGCCGTCGCCAAGGCGATCGAGCTGCACATGCTGCCCGAAGGTGACGCCCCGACCCAGTTCGTCGGCAACGGCGGCGCCTGCCCCGACTGCGGCGGCCCGGTGGAGCACGAGGGCGGCTGCTGCGTCTGCCACGCCTGCGGCTACTCGGAGTGCGCCTGACCCGGAATGCGACAAAAAAATGTGCCTGCTGTGTTTTTCTCCTTGCCTTTCCGGCCGGCCGTTGCTAGACTGGCCACAGTTGAAAAATGTTTGTGCGACAGGCACAGCCGACTGATTCATAGGGTAAACAGAAAAAAGCCGCATGGCCGATTTCTCAGGCCATGCGGCTTTTCTTTTCGGCGACACCTCGAGCACAGCCCAGCAAAACTTCCCGCAGGGAAGGCACAAGGAGCAACAAAATGGCAGAAGGTACAGTCAAGTGGTTCAACGACGCGAAAGGGTTTGGCTTCATCGAGCAGGACAACGGTCCTGACGTTTTCGCGCACTTCTCGGAAATTCATGCTGAAGGCTTCAAGTCCCTCTCCGAAGGCGACCGCGTCTCCTTCGAGGTGACCCAAGGCCAGAAAGGCCCCCAGGCCACCCGTATCGTCAAGCTCTGAACCGCTTGATGAGTCGAAACAAAAACGCCGCGGCTTTGCCGCGGCGTTTTTTTGTGCCCATTGCCACTCTGGCCGAACGACGTCGCCTGCGCTAAGATAGTCGGGTTGGAACCCTTTCCTTCCCTGTCAGGAGGACGTCATGCCCACCGTTTTTGCCTTCGATGTCTACGGCACCCTCATCGACACCGCCGGCGTCGTCGCGCTGCTCGAGCGCATGCTGCCCGCCAGGGCCCGGGCCTTTTCCGACCTCTGGCGCAGCAAGCAGCTCGAATATTCCTTTCGCCGCGGCCTGATGCAGAACTACCGCGACTTCTCGGTCTGCACTGCCCAGGCACTCGATTACACCTGCGCCGCCCTCGGAGTCGAGCTGTCGTCGGTGCAAAAGGCGGAACTGCTGGCCGCCTACCGACGGTTGCCGGCCTTTGCCGATGTCGAGAAGGCACTCGAACTGTTGCGGCAAAAAAGCTGTCGGCTGTTCGCTTTTTCCAACGGCAAACCGGACGATCTCGAGTCGCTGCTGCAACAGGCCGGCATCAGGGAGTATTTCGAGGAGATCGTCAGCTGCGACGAGATCAGGAGCTTCAAGCCCAATCCGGCGGTCTACGCCCATTTTCTGCGCCGGGCCGGCGCCGCCGGCGATACGGCCTGGATGGTCTCCGGCAATCCGTTCGATGTTCTGGGCGCACTGTCGGCCGGCATGCGGGCGGCGTGGATCAGGCGCAATCCGGACGCGGTCTTCGATCCCTGGGAGCTGAGCCCCACCGCCACCCTGTCGAGTCTCGAAGGCCTGGTCGACCTCGCCGTCGACTGACAGCGCGGCGCCCGAAGGTTTCGACATCCCAACCGACGATCCATCCATCGGAGGCCGACCATGGATGAACAACAGATCATCGACGGACTGAAACCGGTCTGTCTGTGCAAAAACATCAAGAAACGGGTCTTTCTCCGCCACATCGCCGAGGGCAAACGCACCCTGGAAGAGCTGCGCGCCGCCACCGGCGCCGGTTCGGGCCCCTGCGGCGGCAAACGCTGTACGCCGAAAATCCTGACCATACTGGAAGAGACCGGCCCATGAGCTACCGCATCGTCCTGCCTGCTCCGACCTTCGCCGGTCAGCTTGTGCTGCTTGTTCCCGGCTGCCTGCCGGCGGCTGGCGACCGTCGAACATGACCGCCGCGACCATGACCTCGGCGAACATTTTCGACAGCATCGGCCCGGGCGAGGCCCTGCTGGCCGAACTGCGGCAGAAGGGATTCTGGCCGCCCACGAAAAGGTGAGAGAGCGCATCATGGAGCGTCTTGAAATCGGACCGGGGCTCGACATCCCCCTGCACCAGATTCGGCTGGCGGCGATCCCCGCCGGCGGACCGGGCGGCCAGCATGTCAACCGCAACGCCACGGCCATCCAGCTCCGCTTCGCCATAGCCGATTCCTGCCTGCCGGACTCGGTCAAAAAACGCCTGTTCACCCTGGCCGCCGGCCAGATCAACCGGAAGGGCGTACTGATCATCCAGGCACGCGGGCATCGCTCGCAGGAGATGAACCGCCGCGAGGCCCTCGACCGTTTGCGGAATCTGGTCGCCAGGGCCGCCGTCGGCCCCCGACGCCGCATTCCCACCCGCCCGGCAGCGGCCGCCGTCAGAAAACGGGTCGAGGCCAAGAAGAGGCGGGGACGCACCAAGGCGCTGCGCGGCCCCGTGAGGAGGGACGAATGAACAGAGAACTCCCATACCAGCTCTGGCGACAGGACGACAACGGCGTCCAGTACCTGGTCGCCTCCTTTGCCTCTCTGGAAGAAGCGCAGAAGGCACAAAAGAAATTCTCCGCCGGCGGCCACAAACAGATCTGGTGGATCGAAACCCTGCAGCAGCCGAAAACCGCAAATCTCTTCGCAGACATCCCCGACGACCTGCCCCTGGAACTGTTCACCATCCTGCTGCAGCGTCCGGGAATGAAACTGGAGCGCATCGTCTCCCGCGGTCACACCACGCCGGAAGAAAACTGGTACGACCAGGACCACGACGAGTGGATTCTGCTGCTTTCCGGCCGTGCCCGTCTCCTGTTCGCCGAGCCGGAAGAAGAGGTCGAACTCGAACCGGGCAGCCACCTGCTCATCGAGGCCGGACGCAGGCACCGGGTCAGCTGGACAGACCCGGACCGGAACACCGTCTGGCTGGCGCTGCACCTCGACCCGCCGGCACGATGACCCGTCGGCCCATCCGGACATTGACGCCGGTGCGAAATCCGTTCACCATGGCGCCAGCTTGAACCGTACCACGACATCCCGACCGCCGTGGAACATCACCAGCAAAGATCGAACGGACAAATGCCCTATCTCTATCTGGCAATCGCCATCATCTCCGAGGTCGTCGCCACCAGCGCCCTGAAGGCGACGGCCGAATTCACCCGGCTGGGTCCCAGTCTGATCGTCGTTGCCGGCTACGGGCTGGCCTTCTATTTCATGACCCTCAC
Organism: Geothermobacter ehrlichii; assembly: GCF_008124615.1. Classification (NCBI taxonomy): domain Bacteria; kingdom Pseudomonadati; phylum Thermodesulfobacteriota; class Desulfuromonadia; order Desulfuromonadales; family Geothermobacteraceae; genus Geothermobacter; species Geothermobacter ehrlichii. The sequence goes on along the minus strand of NZ_VNIB01000002.1, from coordinate 134,654 downwards.
CATCAGAACCATCCCCGTGGGCATCACCTACGCGGTCTGGTCCGGGGCCGGCATCGTCCTGGTGATCCTCGCCGGCATCCTGCTCTACCGGCAGATTCCCGATCTGCCGGCGATCATCGGCATGGCACTGATCGTCGCCGGAGTGATGGTCATTCACCTCTTCTCGAAAACGGTCAGACACTGAAAGAAACAGGAAAAACAGCGATGCTCGATCCGACCCGCCTTTCCTTCTTCTGCGCCGCCTCCATCCTGCTGATCCTGACGCCGGGACCGGACAACCTGACCGTCCTGACCCGCGGCATCACACAGGGACGGACCGCCGCCCTGTCGGCGGCTGCCGGCTTCGCTCTCGGCAACCTGGGACACACCCTGTTCGCCATCCTCGGACTGTCGGCCCTGCTCGCCTCGTCGGCCGCCCTCTACGGCGCGGTCAAGCTGGCCGGCGGCGTCTATCTGGTCTGGATCGGCGTCAAGCTGCTGCGCAGCGCCGGCACCATCGACACCCGCGGCAACCCGGAGCTGGCCCGGCCGCTACTCATCTTCAACCAGTCGGTCATCGCCAACCTGCTCAATCCGAAGGTGGCGATCTTCTTCATGGCCTTCTTCCCCCAGTTCGTCTCCCTCGAGCGCGGTCATGTTGCGGTGCAGATGCTGCTGCTTGGCATCCTTTTCGTCCTGCTGACCTTTCTCTTCTTCGGACTGATCGGCTGGTTCGCCGGCAGTCTCGGCCGCTGGCTGCAGCAGCGCCCCCGGGCCGGACGCTGGCTGGACAGAATCGCCGGCGGCGTGCTGATCGGACTCGGCGTCAGGCTGGCCTGGCCGGGACGATGAACGGGGTAGCCTGATGGCAGTTCCGGAAGACACGACCTGGGAAGCCCTCTGCCGCCGCTGCGGCCGCTGCTGCTTCGAGAAACGGATCGAAGAAGACGGCACCGTTGTCGAAACCGACCAGGCCTGCCGCTATCTTGATGTGGCCAGCCGCCGCTGCAAGGTCTACCACAAACGTTTCGAGGTCGAAGAGGAATGCATCAGGCTCGATCCGCAGACGGTCCGCGACGCCTTCTGGCTGCCGCGCGACTGCGGCTATGTCGCCTGGCTGGATGCCCAGACCGGATATCAACCGGCGCAGAAACCGGTGTCAAAAAAGAGACAGAAGACGGCGAAAAGACGGGGCACGGCGCGCAAAAGATCCGGTCGCTGACCTGTTTTCAGGCAGTTGTGGCGTTTGGCACTGCCTGTGCTTGAACAGCAGGACGACATGGACTATCGACCCCGGCGCTTTCTCCTCCTTTGGGCCCGGGGTCTTTTTTTGGCTGCCCGGCCCGGCGCGTCCCCTCTTTCCATCGCCCCGGGATGGGGGCATTCGTGAGGCCGGCGGATTTCGCCGGAAAACGGGCAATGCGATGAACGAAGCGGGCCAAAAGAAGCAGCGGCAGGCCTGGTGCCTTTACGACTGGGCCAATTCGGGCTTTTCGACCGTTGTGCTGACGGCGGTCTTTCCGGTCTGGTTCGCAAGCCTGCTGCCCGCAGACGGGGTGATCCTCCCCGGTACAAAAGAGCCGGTCTCGGCAACGGTCCTCTGGGGTTACCTGGTATCGGCCTCGCTTCTGCTCATCGTCCTTTTTGCCCCGCAGCTCGGCCGCTGGGCCGACCGGCGCGGCCGGCAAAGAGAACTCTTTCGTTTCTTCGTGCTGCTCGGCAGCCTGGCGACCATGGGACTGGCCCTGCCCGTGCCGCCCCACTGGCCGGCGGCCGCCCTGCTCTTCTGCATCGCCAACCTCGGCTTCGCCGCGGGCACCATCTTTTACAACGCCTTCCTGCCGGTCCTGGCCGAAGGGGATCGGCTCGACCGGCTGTCGGCACAAGGTTTCGCCGTGGGCTATGTCGGCGGCGGGCTGGCCCTGATGCTCGTTTTCGCCCTGGTTCAGGGGGCGCTCCCCATCGGCCTGGACAATGCCTCGGCCACCCGGCTGGGGCTGCTGTTGACCGGCGCCTGGTGGCTTTTGTTCTCTCTTCCGGCCCTGTCGTGGATGCCGGCGATTCCCCCGCGGTTGAACATGCCTGCCGCCGGCTTTCTCACCGTCTACCGCGATCTCAGAAACCATCCGCATCTGCTGCGCTTTCTTTTCGCCTTCCTGCTCTACAACGACGGCGTGCAGACCATGGTCGTCATCTCGGCCCTCTTCGCGCGCCAGGAACTCGGCATGAGCCAGCAGGCCATCCTCGGCTGCTTTCTGCTCATTCAGTTTCTGGCCCTGCCCGGCACCCTGCTGTGCGGCCGGCTGGCCGAAATGATCGGTCCCCGGCCTGCCCTCTTCGTCATCATCGCCGTTTTCGCCCTGGCCACCCTGTGGGCGGTGTTCATGCGTCATTCCTGGGAGTTCTGGCTGCTCGGCGTCATGGTCGCCCTGGTGCTCGGCGGTATCCAGGCCCTGAGCCGCTCCCTCTTCGCCCGACTCGTGCCGGCAGAGAAGACTGCCGAGTTCTTCGGATTTTTCGCCGTCAGCAACAAGCTGGCCGCCATCTGCGGTCCCTTTGCCTTCGCCCTGGTCAACCAGCTGACCGGCTCGGTGCGGCTGGCGATCCTGTCCCAGCTGCTCTTCTTCCTGCTCGGCGCGGCCCTGCTGCTGAGCGTCGACATCAGGCAGGGGGAGCTGTTGGCAAAAACAAAACAGTGATAGTTATCACCTGCGCGATTTCAACCGGGATGCCCGGATCGACTTGCTTGAATGGATCGACCGGGGAGCTGTCGAAACTCACAACGTCGAAAACGCCGACTTCAGCCGCCTGCGAGACCTGCCCATCAAATACCCCGATTTGCCGATGGATTTTGCGGACTGTTGCCTGGTCTGACCGGCGAAAAGCTCGGCAGCGACACCATTGCCACCATCGACCGCGACTCAACGTTTTGCCGGATAGAGTGCAGAAAACGCTTCAGAATCGTCCTTGGCTAACCCAAAAGACGGGTCCTCCCCCTTCGCGGCCGAACAGCACTTGCTTTTGGCTTTTGCGATGTTCGCCCTCGAGATGAGGCGGGTTGGATTTTACCGGTGAACTGTGGCATAGTACGCCACCGGATCAACCCGCAACCCCATCCAAGTTCAGAAAAACGGTAGAAAAAGGACCATGATTCGCAAGGAAGACCGCAATCCCGATTTTGCCAGTCATCTGCGGGCGGAAGTAGTCGAAACCGCCCGAAGCCCCTGGCAGCAAATCGAAATCACCCGCCACCCGATCTTCGGCCATCAGCTGGTCATCGACGGCGATCTGCAGATCTCGGAAAGCGATCACGCCTACGGTGTGGCGATGGTCAGCCCGCTGCTGCAACTGCGGCAGCTGCGGCGGGTCGCAATTCTCGGCGGCGGCGACGGCGGCGTGCTCTGGGAGCTGCTGCAGGCCGCCGAGCGGATGGAGATTCCGCTGGAAAAGGCGACCATGATCGATATCGACGGCGAGGTGCTCCGCCTGTGCAGAACCCATCTGTCGCGGCTTTGCGGCCGGATATGGGACCATCCGCAGGCGGAGATCCTGACCGCCGACGCCTTCGCCTGGATCGCCGAAGCCCGCGACCTGGACGCCGTCATCTACGACCTGACCATGGACCCGGTACGCGAAGGCCAGAGCCGGGAGGAATTCATGGCCGAAACCCTGGCCATGATCGCCCGCGCCCTGCGGTCGGGCGGCGTCTTCAGCATGCAGTGCTGCGGCGAGGGCGAGGGCAACGACGAGCTGGCGGCGGAAAGCCGCGACCTGCTGGCACAAATCCGCAAGGAGGCGGGCCGCCACTTTTGTGACCTGATCGAACAGCGGGTGCTGATTCCTTCCTACCTGGAGCGCTGGACCTTCCTCTCCGGTCGCAAGCCGGCCTGATCCTGCAGCCCCCGTCGCCCCCTTGAAATTTCGGCGACGGGGGTTAAATTATGCTTCTGCCATACCGCCAACTGCGTTTTTCTGCGTCTTCTGTTTTTTGTAACGCCCTGCACCGAACGGGCACTTAAATTTCACGTTACGAAAAAGAGAGGTCCCATGAAAATCGCACAGGTCTCCCCTCTTTACGAAAGCGTGCCGCCGAAATGCTATGGCGGCACGGAACGTGTCGTTTCCTATCTGACCGAAGAACTGGTGCGCCGCGGACACGATGTCACCCTGTTCGCCAGCGGTGATTCCCAAACCGGTGCCAGGCTCGTCGCCTGCGCGCCGGAGGCCCTGCGTCTGGCCGGCTGCCGGGATCCTCTGGCTATGCATCTGTGCATGCTCGAAGAGGTGGCCCGGCACGTGGAGGAGTTCGACGTGGTGCATTTTCACGTCGACTACCTCCACTTCCCCCTCTCCCGGCGGTCGAACGTGACGCAGCTGACGACCCTGCACGGCCGGCTCGACATCCCGGAGCTGCAGCCGCTCTTTCGCGAATACCGTGACATGCCGCTGGTGTCGATTTCCGACGCCCAGCGCCATCCGCTACCCTTCGCCAACTGGATCGGCACCGTCTACCACGGCCTGCCGCGCGAGTTGTACCGGTTTCGGCCGCAGCCCGGCACCTATCTCGCCTTTCTCGGCCGCATCTCGCCGGAAAAGCGTCCCGACCGGGCGATCATCATCGCCCGCCGGGCCGGCATTCCGCTGAAGATCGCCGCCAAGGTCGACAAGGCGGACCAGGACTATTTCGAACAGATCATCCGCCCGCTGCTCGACCATCCGCTGGTGGAATTCGTCGGCGAGATCAACGACCGGGAAAAGGAGGAGTTTCTCGGCGGGGCGCTGGCGCTGCTCTTTCCCATCGACTGGCCGGAACCCTTCGGCCTGGTGATGATCGAGGCGATGGCCTGCGGCACGCCGGTCATCGCCTTTCGCAACGGCTCGGTGCCAGAGGTGATGGTCGACGGCGTCACCGGCTACATCGTCGACGATCTGGAGACGGCCATCAGGCGGGTCGGCGAAATCGACAGGCTGGACCGGACCCGCTGCCGGCGGGTCTTCGAGGAGCGTTTTTCGACGCCGGCCATGGCTGACGCCTATCTGCGCCTCTACCGGCAACTGTGCGAACTGGGCCGGCCGACCCGGCCGCAGCCGTCGCCGCAGACCATTCAGCGGGTGGCCTGATGGACGAAATCATCCAGGTCAGGGACCAGTACTACATCCAGGCATCCTCCTGCCTGGCCGACGACCGCACCCGGGTGCTGAAGCAGGGGGAAACTTTTGCCGTCCACGACTGCCGCGGCGACATCCAGCCTGTCGGCCGCGGCGAGCAGGGGCTCTACCACCAGGGGACGCGGTTCCTCTCCCGGCTCGAGTTCTTCGTCAACCGCCAGCGGCCGCTGATCCTCAGTTCCACCGTCAACAACCGCAACGAGCTGCTGGCGGTCGACCTGACCAATCCCGACCTGGTGCTGGGCGACCGGCAGGTTCCGCGCGGCAGCCTGCACCTGTTCCGTTCGAAATTTCTCTGGAACCGGTGCTGCTTCGAACGGCTGCGGCTGGTAAATTTTGCCCCGGATGCCGTCGAGATCGAACTCTGCTTCCGCTATGCCGCCGACTTTCACGACATCTTCGAGGTGCGCGGCATGCGGCGGCGCAAGCACGGACGGATGGAAAGTCCCAAAACGGGGCCCGACCGGGTCACCCTCCCCTACCTCGGTCTGGACGGCTGCCGGCGGCGCGCCCTGCTGCAGTTCGCACCACGACCCGACCGGCTGTCGGCGGAAGAAGCCAGTTTCCGGCTCCGCCTCGCTCCCCACGAGGAACGCAGCATCTACCTGACCGTGGTCTGCCTGGTCGACGAGGAGGATTTCGACCTGCCGGCGTTCGACCGGGGATTCGACGCCAGCCTGAAACGGCTCGAAGGCTATCGCGGCAAAAACTGCGGCATCGAAACCAGCAAGCAGCATTTCGACGAGTGGCTCAACCGCTCCCTCGACGACCTGAACATGCTGCTGACCGAAACGCCGCAGGGCATCTATCCCTATGCCGGCGTCCCCTGGTACAGCACCGCCTTCGGCCGCGACGGCCTGATCACCGCCCTGCAGACCCTGTGGCTGAACCCGGACATCGCCCGCGGCGTGCTCGCCTTTCTGGCGGCAAACCAGGCCGACAGCCACCATCCGAAGCAGGACGCCGAACCGGGAAAGATCCTGCACGAAACACGGCAGGGAGAGATGGCGGCGCTCGACGAAATCCCCTTCGGCCGCTATTACGGCAGCGTCGACAGCACGCCGCTGTTCGTTCTGCTGGCCGGCGCCTGGCTGCGACGTACCGGCGATCTCGATTTTGTCCGGCAGATCTGGCCGCAGGTGAAAAAGGCCGTCGACTGGATCGACCGCTACGGAGACATCGACGGCGACGGGCTGATCGAATACCACCGGCAATCGGCCGACGGTCTGGTGCAGCAGGGGTGGAAGGATTCGTGGGATTCGGTCTTTCATGCCGACGGCCGTCTGGCGGAAGGACCGATCGCCCTGTGCGAGGTGCAGGGCTATGTCTATGCCGCGCGCCTGGCCGCCGCCGAGATGGCGGAACAGCTCGGCGAGCGGGAGATGTCCGACATCCAGCGAAACAGGGCCGAACGGCTCAGGGAACTCTTTCTGCGCGCCTTCTGGAACGACGAACTCGGCTGCTACGCCCTGGCGCTGGATGGAGAGAAGCGTCCCTGCCTGATCCCCTCGTCCAACGCCGGCCAAAGCCTGTTCACCGGCATAGCCGCTCCCGAACACGCCGAAAGGCTGGCCGAAAGGCTGCTTCAGCCCGATTTCTTCAGCGGCTGGGGTATCCGCACCATCGCCGAGGGCGTGGCCCGCTACAACCCGATGTCCTACCACAACGGTTCGGTCTGGCCGCACGACAACGCCCTGATCGCCCTCGGCCTGGCCCGCTACGGCAAGACCCGCCAGGCGCTGAAAATTTTCAGCGCGCTCTACGATCTCGCCATGCAGGTCGACCTGCAGCGGCTGCCCGAACTGTTCTGCGGCTTCAGGCGCCTTCCCGGCCAGGGACCGGTGCTCTATCCGCTGGCCTGTTCTCCGCAGGCCTGGGCGGCCGGTGCCGTCTTCATGCTGCTGCAGGCCTGCCTCGGCCTGGATATCGACGCCCGCCGGCGGACCGTCTGCTTCCGGCACCCGGTCCTGCCCGACTTTCTCGACCAGGTCACCCTGCGCGACCTGCGACTCGCCGGCGGCCGCATAAGTCTACGGCTCACCCGCTACCACGACGATGTCGGCATCAACATTCTCGAGCGCAGCGGAAAGATCGGCGTGACGGTCATCAAGTAGCGACGGCCGGCCCTGTCAGAGCAGAGAACCGTAAAGCCCCGCCGGTTCCCAGCCCTCGACCCGGACCCGGACGCACTGCCCCTGCAGGTCTTCGTCGTGCCGGAAACGGACATTGAGGTAGTTGCGCGACAAGCCGCGCCGCCAGCCGTCCGCCACTCCACCCTCGACGACCAGTTCGAGCGTCCGGCCGACGAATCGCTCGGCATACTGCCGGGCCTTCCTTTCGCCCAGGCTGCGCAGGACGGCGCAACGCCGCCGGATCTCGTCGCCGGCGACCTGGCCGGGCATGTCGGCGGCCGGGGTGCCGGGACGCCGGCTGTAGGGAAAGACATGCAGGTGCGCCAAAGGCAGCTCATCGAGCAGGCGGCGGGTCTGCTCGAATTCCTCGTCGCTTTCGCCGGGAAAGCCCGCGATCACGTCAACGCCGATGGCGGCTTCGGGCACCTGGCGGTGAATGCGGACGATCAGATCGTGAAAGAAGGCGGCGTCGTAATGGCGGTTCATCCGCCGCAGCACGCTGTCCGCTCCCGACTGCAGCGGAATGTGCAGATGCGGACAGATGTGGTCGGAGACGGCCATGCGTTCGATCAGCCGTTCAGAAATTTCGGTCGGCTCGATGGAGCCGAGACGCAGGCGGGGAAGCGCGATCCCTTCCTCGATGGCCACGACCAGCTCGGTCAGGCTGCGCACCGGTTCCAGATCCAGGCCGTAGGCGCCCATGTGGATGCCGGTCAGCACCACCTCGCGATAGCCCTGGCGGGCAAGTCCGTCGACTCGGGCAAGAACCTCGTCGAAGGGGACCGAGCGGCTGCTGCCACGGGCGTAGGGGATGATGCAGTAGGAGCAGAAGGCGTCGCAGCCGTTCTGGATCTGCACGAAGGCGCGGCTGCGATCGGCGAAGGTCGACAGCGAAAACGGTGCGGCGCCCCTGCCCCGCCCCGGCTCTTCGACGGCGACCAGCTGCCGCTGCTGCTCTTCGGCCAGGTAGCGCAGCAGATCCCGTTTTTCGTCATTGCCGATCACCATCGCCACGCCGGGAATCCTGCGGATCGCCTCCGGGTCAACCTGGGCGTAGCAGCCGGTGACGATGACCCGGCACTGCAGGTTGAGTCGTCGGGCGCGGCGGATCAGGTTGCGGCTCTGGGCGTCGGTGCGGGCGGTGACGGTGCAGGTGTTGACCACCACCAGATCGGCGCCCTCCTCGAAGGGGACGATGCAGTAGCCGGCGTCTTTGAGCTGCTCCTCGATCGCCGCCGACTCGAACTGGTTGGTCTTGCAGCCTAAAGTGGCGATGGCGACGGTCCGGCTCATGCGATCCAGCCTCCGGCGATCACCTCGTCGCCGTCGTAGATGACCGCCGCCTGGCCGGGAGTGACACCCGTCTGCGGCTGGTCGAAAACCACGCGGACGCGGCCGCCATCGACCGCTTTGACGCTTGCCGGCACCTCCCGGTGCCGGTACCGGATGCGGCAGGCGGCGCGAAAGGCCCCGACAGGCGGGGCGATCAGCCAGTTGACCTGCTCCATGTGCAGCTCCCCGGCTGCAAGGTGGCGTTTTTCGCCGACGACGACCCGGTTCTTTTCGGCGTCGATGGCGACAACGTACAGCGGCTCGCTCCAGCTCAGGCCAAGCCCCCGCCGCTGGCCGATGGTGTAACGGTAGGTTCCCCGGTGACGTCCCAGCACCTTGCCGCTGACGTGAACGATGTCGCCGTCCTTGCGGCCGGCGCCGCGTTCCTCCTCGAGAAAACGCACATAGTCACCGTCGGGAACGAAACAGATATCCTGGCTTTCGGGCTTTTCCGCCACCCGCAGGCCCAGACGTTCGGCGTGCTCCCTGACCTCCTGTTTGGTCATGTCTCCCAGCGGAAACCGGACCATCGCCATCTGCTCCTGGGTCAGGGTGAAGAGAAAGTACGACTGGTCCTTGCTGTCATCCAGCCCCTTGCGCAGGCGGTAGCGGCCGTCGGCGAACTCGATGCGGGCGTAATGGCCGGTCACCAGATAGTCGGCCTGCAGCTCGCGGGCCTTGCGCAGCAGCCGTTCGAACTTGAGAATCTGGTTGCACAGCACACAGGGATTGGGCGTGCGTCCGTTGAAATAGGCGTCGCAGAAAGGATCGATGACCGCCTGCTGGAAAGCGTCCTCGAAATTGATCACGTAGAAGGGGATGTCGAGCTGTTCGGCGACCCGGCGGGCGTCATAGACGTCGTCCAGCGAGCAGCAGGTGCCGAAGGTCTCGCCATCCGGCGCCTCGAAGCGGGAATAGTCCCAGATCTGCATGGTCATGCCGATCACCTCGTGTCCTCGCTCCTTGAGCAGGGCGGCGGTGACCGAGGAGTCGACGCCGCCGCTCATGGCGACGACGACACGCTTTCTTTCCTTTGTCAGCAGCAGATCGTCCATCGGTGTGACTACATCCTCTTGTGCGGGTCCGAAGCGCCGCAACTATAGCCGAAAGCCGGGGAAAACGCCAGCGGGCCGACGACCGGAAAAAACAGAAGGGCAAACCGCCGCGCGGCCTGCCCTCCCGGTCTGACGACGGCACCTTGCGGCGACGTCAGTTCTTCTTCCGGTTTTCCCGGTAGTTCTTGATCGCCTCGTGCAGCGCGTCGGCCGCCAGGTTGGAACAGTGCATCTTCTGCGCCGGCAGCCCGTCGAGGGCCTCGGCGACAGCCTGATTGGTCAGCTCCAGCGCCTCGTCGATGGTCTTGCCCAGGGCCATTTCGGTCACCATCGACGACGTGGCGATGGCGGCGCCGCAGCCGAAGGTCTTGAACTTGATGTCCTTGATGACGTCGTTCTCGACCTTGAGGTAGATCTTCATGATATCGCCACAGGAGGCGTTGCCCACCTCACCGACTCCGTCGGCATCGGGAATCTCGCCGACATTGCGCGGGTTCTGGAAATGGTCCATGACTTTTTCGGTGTACATCGTTCACTGTCTCCTTCACATGTTTCAGGTCAGAGTCGCCGGATGGTTTCGCAGGTTTCGCACTGTTCTTCGTTGCGGCAGTTGTACAGGGGGCTCATTTCGCGCAGCCGCTGGACGGTCTTGGGCAGTACGTCGAGGACGAAATCGATCTCCTCTTCGGTATTCTGCGGCCCCAGGGAGAAGCGGGTGCTCGAATGCGCCAGGGTCACCTCGACGCACATGGCGCCCAGCACGTGCGACGGCTCCAGCGAGCCGGAGGTGCAGGCCGAACCGCTGGAAGCGGCGATGCCGTACATGTCGAGATTGAGCAGCAGCGATTCACCCTCAATGTAGGCGAAGCTGACATTGAGGGTGTTGGGCAGCCGCTTGTCGGGATCGGGATGACCGTTCAGCTTGATCTGCGGAATGGCAGCCTTGATTCCCGCCTCGAGCTTGTCGCGCAGCCGACGCATGTGGGCGGCGTTCTTCTCCAGGTCGCGGCCGGCTATCTCACAGGCCTTGCCGAGGGCGACAATGCCGGCGACGTTGTGAGTGCCGGCGCGCCGGTTCCGCTCCTGGTGCCCACCGTGCAGCAGCGGCGTCATGCGGGTGCCCCGCTTGATGTAGATGGCGCCGACCCCTTTGGGCGCACCGATCTTGTGCCCCGAAAGCACCAGCATGTCGACGCCGGCCTTCTTCACATCGACCGGAACCTTGCCCACCGCCTGCACCGCGTCGGTATGGAAACGGATCTTGTACTTGCGGGCGATCTGCCCGATCTCCTCGATGGGAAAGATATTGCCGGTTTCGTTGTTGCCCCACATCACCGAAATCAGAATGGTCCTTTCGGTGATGGCGGCTTCCAGCTCGGCCAGATCGAGCATGCCGTCCTGGTCGACGGAGAGATAGGTCACTTCGCAGCCGGTGCGCTCGAGATACTTGCAGGTTTCGAGCACGGCGGGATGTTCCACCTTGGTGGTGATGATGTGATTCCCCTTGTCGCGCAGAGCGTCGACCGTCCCCTTCAGGGCCATGTTGTCGCCTTCGCTGCCGCAGGAGGTAAAGACGACCTCCGCCGGCGAGCAGTTGATCAGGGCGGCCACCTGCTCCCGCGCCTTTTCGACCGCTCCGGACACGGCCCTCCCCGCCCAGTGAACGCTGGAGGGGTTGCCGAACTGGTCGCGGTAGAAGGGAAGCATCGCCTCCAGAACTTCGGGATGGACCGGAGTGGTGGCGTTGTTGTCGAGATAGATCTGTTTCACCTTTTGCCTCCTGCAGGCCCGATGCGCAGGCCCGAAAATTCCTTTATTGTTCTAACTTCTGCCTGGCCTCGCGGGTCAGATCCTCGAGGGTGATCGAGGCGAGAAAGGAACGGATCCGCTCTCCCAGCCCCTGCCAGACATTGTGGGTGACGCACTGGTCGTCGCAGACACAGCGGCCCTTCTCATCCATGCATGAGACGGGAACCAGCGTCTCCTCGACGCTGTCGATGATCTCGTCGATGCGAATGTCCGAAGCCGGACGGGCCAGCCGGTAACCGCCGCCGGGACCCCGCACGCTGGTGACGATCTCTCCCCGCCGCAGCTTGACGAAAAGCTGCTCCAGGTAGGGAAGCGAAATCGCTTCCCGGGCCGAAATGTCCTTGATGGAAACCGGCCCTTCGTCGGCGTGGAGGCTGAGACTGACCATGGCCCGCACCGCATACTGGGCCTTTGTCGACAGACGCATGAACCGTCCTCTTTTTCCTCAGGCACTCTTGGCCTGGTCCTGTGCCGCCAGCTCGGCCCGGAGGCGCTCCTGTTCGGCGGTCAACTCCTTCACCTGCTTCTCGAGGGTCCGGATCTGGTCGAAGAGGCAGGAGATGGCCTTGGCCTCGGGGTCGGGCAGCTTGCCGTGCTCGAGATCGACCTTCTGCTCGGCCTTTCTGCCCTCGGAAATCACCACCTTGCCGGGAATGCCGACCACCGTCGAATTGTCTGGAACCTCCTTGACCACCACCGAGTTCGAGCCGATCTTGCTGTTGTCGCCGACACGAAACGGGCCAAGAACCTTGGCGCCGGAACCGACGATAACATTGTCGCCGAGCGTCGGATGCCGCTTCTCCTTGGCCCAGGAGGTACCGCCGAGAGTGACGCCGTGGTAGAGGGTGCAGTTGTCGCCTATCTCGGCCGTCTCGCCAATGACCACGCCCATGCCGTGATCGATGAAGAACCCCTTGCCGATTCTGGCCCCGGGATGGATTTCGATGCCGGTGAAGAACCGCCCGAGATGCGAAACGAAGCGGCCGAGCAGGTAGAATTTGCGGGTCCAGAGCCAGTGCGCCAGCCGGTAGAAGAGGATGGCATGGAAACCCGGATAGCAGAGGATAATCTCCAGCACGCTGCGTACGGCGGGATCCCTCTCGAAAACAACCTTGAAGTCTTCGCGCAATGTCTGAAACACGGCAGCCTCCGTCCCTCGGTAATCGCATCGTCCCCTTGCGGACGATGCCCAAACAACTAACATACCTGAGTGATGCTGTCAATTATTTTTCTGACAAAATCCGTCAGTTAAAACGACTGAAAAAACGGCGTGATGGCGGCAAACTGAAAGCATGCAGCAGAGCGACCTGAGGGATGGTCTCCATGACGCAATAGCGAGCGGACCTGCATGCGGGTAACGACAGGCCGCTCTCAGGCCAGCGGCAGGGTGAAGGTGAAGCGGCTGCCGCATCCGGGCCGGCTTTCGGCCCAGATGCGGCCACCGTGCGATTCGACGATCTTGCGACAGATGGACAGGCCGAGGCCACTGCCGCGCCGGGCATCGTCGCGGCCGACCTGGGTGAATTCGTCGAAGAGCTGCGGCAACTGCTCGGCCGGTATCCCCTTGCCGGTATCCTCGACCGAAACCAGCAGCTCATGCTCGTTCCGGTCGAAACGGATCCGCACCTCGCCCCCGGCCGGGGTGAACTTGATGGCGTTGCTGAGCAGATTGACCAGCACCCTCTGGATGGTCTGCCGGTCGAACAGGGCCTTGCGCTCCGGCGGCGGGTCGATTCTGAGCGTCAGGCCCTCTTTTTCGGCGATGGAACCGAGATCGTGGCAAACCTCGAAAACGGTGTCGACAATGTCGTTCGGTCCCATGTCGATGCGCATCTTTCCCGCCTCGAAACGGGAAAGGTCGAGCATGTTGTTGACCAGGTCGACCAACCGTTCGCTGCTTTCGAAGGCGGCGTCGAGAAACTCCCGCTGGCTGCCGTTCAGGGCGTTCCCCAGGCTGTCACGCAGCAGGGCACAGTAACCGTGGACGATGGTCACCGGTACCCGCAGTTCGTGGGTGGCGGTGTTGAGAAATTCGGCCCGGAACCGGTCGAGCTCGCGCAGCCGGCGATTCGACTCGGCGAGGTGGGCATGGGTCTGACGCAGCTCGGCCTCCATGCGGCGCTTTTCGGTGACGTCACGAAAGGCGACGATGGTCAGATCGTTCAGTACCGGCTCGCGGTTGGCGCTGACGGAAAAGCAGCGCCGTCCCCGGTTGCGGGTCTGCATGACGAGATCGAAACGGACGCGTCCGCCCTCCTCCTCCCCGCGGCCGGAACGCCAGCAGACGATGGCCCGGCGCAGAGCCGGCCGGTCGAGCAGGTTCTCCACCAGCGCCCCCTGCAGTTCGTCACGCGTCAGTCCAACCATCTCCAGGGCCCGCCGGTTGACAAACTCGATCTGCCCGGCCGCGTTGACGGCCACCAGGCCGTCAGAGGCATTGTCGAACAGCTCCTCGTAGATGGCCTTGATGCGCAACTCGTCTTCCAGCACCGACTTGGCCTGGCGCAGGGCCGCCGATTCACGGCGCAGATGACTGAAGAACCGGGCATTGGTCAGCGGACCGGCCGCCACGTCGGCGATCAGCTGGCAGAATTCGATTTCGCTCGGACTGAGAGCCGGCCGCTCCCGGCGGGCGCGCAGGACCATCACCCCGATCACCCTCTGCTGGTGGTGAACCGGCAACACCAGAACGGCGTTGAAATCACGATCGATCAGCAGGTGACGGACCCGGTCGAACAGGGGATCGCTTTCGATGTCGGTCACCAGCAGCGGCTCACCGCTTTCGATGACCTGCCTGATTTCGGGATAGTTGCCGAGGTCGATGCGCAATTCCCTGAGCGAATCATCGTCGCTCGAGGCGAGAATGTAGCCGGCGGCACCGTCTTCCTGAATGACGGCGATGCTGCAGCGTTCGATGTCCGCGATATGACCGGCGATTTTGCGAACGATACGGCGCAGGATCTGGCCGGTTTCGACGCTGTCGGCGATCGATTCGGAGATGTCGAGCAGCGCCCGGTAATCCCTGGCCCGGGTTTCCAGCGCTTCCTGGGCGTTCTTCTTGATGATGCACGCCTGCAGCCGGGCCAGCAGATCCTCGGCATCGAACGGCTTGGCCAGATAGTCGTCTGCGCCGAGGGTAAAGGGATTGACCGTACCGGGCGAATCGACCCGCGAGGTGAGCATCAGAATGGGAAGATGCCTGAATTGAGGCTGTTTTCGAAGAGTCCTGCAGGTCTCGGCGCCGTCCATCACCGGCATCACCAGATCGAGAATGACAGCGTCGGGGGAGGCCCGAAGGCATCTTTCACAGGCCTCCCTGCCGTCGACAGCCTCGATGACCACAAAACCGTTTTCCCGAAGCAGATCACCGAGGACCTGGCGCATGAGCCTGTCATCGTCAACGATGAGCACTCTGGCAGCCACACAACCCTCCGGCCTGAAAGAGACGCGTGAATGGAATTTTATTAGCGCTCTCTTTTACTCATGCATTCCGCATGCCAGCGTCCACACCAGGGTGAAAAACAAAAAAAGCTCCGGAAAGAGTGTCCGGAGCGCTTCGATGACAAAATGACGGCGGCCGAGGAAACGAAAACCCGCTGCAAGCCGGAATGTTTCCAACATCCTGTTCAGGGAATGCTATAGAAAAAGCCGATAGGCGGGGTTGCCCGTCTCCTCGATATAGTGGTAGCCGAGCTGGTCGAGAAAGTCCTGCAGCTCATCCTGCTCGTCCGGTGGTATCTCCAGACCGATGAGCACCCGGCCGTAGTCACCGCCCTGCATCCGGTAGTGAAACATGGAGATATTCCAGTTTTCGCCCATGGCAGCGAGAAAACGCGTCAGGGCCCCGGGGCGCTCGGGGAACCAGAAGCGGTAGACTACCTCGCCGACCGCCGCTTCGCTGCGGCCGCCGACCATGTAGCGGACATGGGTCTTGGCCAACTCGTTTTCGGTCAGATCAACGTTGCGAAAACCGGCGGCATTGAGTTCACGGGCAAAAGAGAAACGTTCTTCGCTGCTGCGTACCGAGATGCCGACAAAAATCTGTGCTTCCTGCCGGCCAGCCAGACGGTAGTTGAACTCGGTGATGTTCCGGTCACCGACGATCTCGTTGCAGAAGCGGCGCAGGGAACCTGGTTTCTCGGGGATGGTGACGGCGAACAGGGCCTCCTGGCCTTCGCCGACCTGGGTCCGCTCGGCCACGTAACGCAGCCGCTCGAAGTTCATGTTGGCGCCGGAGTTGACCGCGACCAGGGTCATCCCCCGGGCCCTTTCCCGTTCGACATAGCGGACCATTCCGGCCACCCCGAGGGCGCCGGCCGGCTCGACGATCGACCGGGTATCCTGGTAGATGGCCTTGATGGCGCTGCAGATCTCGTCGATGTCGACCTGGATGAACTCGTCGACATAGCTGCGACAGGCATTGAAGGTCAGCCGGCCAACCTCGCGCACGGCGACGCCATCGGCGAATATGCCGACCGAGTCGAGGCGAATCCGCCTCCCCTGCCGGACCGATTGCGCCATGGCGGAACTCTCTTTCGGCTGCACGCCGATCACCCGGATTTCGGGCCGCAATGCCTTGATGTAGGCGGCGATTCCCGAGATGAGTCCACCGCCGCCGACGGGTACGAAAACGGCGTCGAGCGAGCCGGAATTCTGCCGCAGGATTTCGTCGGCCACCGTCCCCTGGCCGGCGATGACCAGCTCGTCGTCGAAGGGATGGACGAACACCATCCCCGTCTGTGCGACCAGGTGCTGGCAGTGCTCGGCCGCTTCAGAGTAGCTGTCTCCCCTGAGCACCACCTGTGCCCCCATTTTTCGGACAGCGTCGACCTTGATCTGCGGCGTGGTCGCCGGCATGACGATGGTGGCGGGAATGCCCAGCTTGCGGGCGGAAAAGGCCACGCCCTGGGCGTGGTTGCCGGCGGAAGCGGCGATCACCCCCCTGCGGCGCTCGTCCTCGCTCAGGTGGGCGATCCGGTTGTAGGCCCCACGGATCTTGAAGGAAAAGACCGGCTGCAGATCCTCCCGCTTGAGCAGAATCCGGTTGCCGAGCCTCCGCCCGAGGTTTTCGGCCCGTTCAAGCGGCGTCTCGACCGCCGCCTCGTAAACCCGTGAGGTCAGGATATTCTTCAGGATCTTCTGCATGGCATCCCCCGTCTGTCGCGACACCATAGCAAAACCACCGGCAAATGCAAAGAATGGCTGACAAAAACCCGTTTCCCGCGCCGGAATGAGACCTTTTTTAACTTTGCATGTGTATACAATTTCCCTATAATGCAACGGCTGTTATCAGGCCCTGTCCTTTCCCGTTCGCGGCCTGCATTCCCAGAGCAAAGGAGAGTAGACCATGCCCGACTTCTTCTATCAGGAGCCCTTCCCCCTGAGCGAGGACAAAACCAGCTACTACAAGATCGAAGGATCCGAAAAGTATGTCTCCGTCGAAAGTTTCGACGGCAGGGAGGTTCTCAAGGTCGACCCGGAGGCGCTGACGGTGCTGACCAACACCGCCATGCGCGACGTCTCTTTTCTGCTGCGCCCGGAGCACAACGAGATGGTCGCCAAGATCCTCTCAGACCCCGAGGCGTCGATGAATGACAAGGGGGTCGCCATGGCCTTCTTGCGCAACGCCATGGTCGCCGCCAAGTTCGAACTGCCGATCTGCCAGGATACCGGCACTGCCACCGTCATCGCCAAGAAGGGACAGCGGGTCTGGACCGGCGTCGACGATGCGGAGTGGATTTCCAAAGGGGTCTTCAAGACCTACACCGAGGAAAACCTGCGCTACAGCCAGACCGTGGCCCTCGACATGTACACCGAAAAGAATACCGGCACCAACCTGCCGGCGCAGATCGACATCTACGCAACCGACGGCGACGCCTACAAGTTTCTCTTTCTCGCCAAGGGCGGCGGCAGCGCCAACAAGACCATGCTCTTTCAGGAGACCAAGGCGCTGCTCAATCCCGAAAAGCTGGAAAAGTTCCTGATCGAAAAGATGAAGACCCTGGGCACCGCCGCCTGCCCGCCCTACCACATCGCCTTCGTCATCGGCGGCACCTCGGCTGACGCCTGCATGAAGACGGTCAAGCTGGCTTCGACCAAGTACCTTGACGGCCTGCCGACCAGCGGCAACGAGCACGGGCGCGCCTTCCGCGATGTCGAACTGGAAGAGAAACTGCTGCAAGCGGCGCACAAGCTCGGCATCGGTGCCCAGTTCGGCGGCAAGTATTTCGCCCATGACGTCCGCGTCATCCGGCTGCCCCGCCACGGCGCTTCCTGCCCGGTAGGCATGGCGGTCTCCTGTTCCGCCGACCGCAACATCAAGGCCAAGATCACCCGCGAAGGCCTTTTCGTCGAGCAGCTCGACCGCGATCCGGGCCGCCTGCTGCCGGAAGAGCTGCGGCTGGCCAGACACGAACACGGGCACAAGATCGACCTCGACCAGCCGATGGAGAAAATCCTGGCCGAGCTCGACAAGCTGAAGGTGGGCGACGCCCTGCTGCTCAGCGGCACCATCGTCGTCGGCCGCGACATCGCCCACGCCAGGTTCAAGGAGATTCTCGATGCCGGCAAGCCGCTGCCGGACTACCTGAAGAAACATCCCATCTACTACGCCGGTCCGGCCAAAACCCCGCCGGGACGCCCCTCCGGCTCCTTCGGTCCGACCACCGCCGGCCGCATGGATTCGTACGTCGACCTGCTGCAGTCGCACGGCGGTTCGCTGGTGATGATCGCCAAGGGGAACCGCAGCCAGCAGGTGACCGACGCCTGCAAGAAGCACGGCGGCTTCTACCTCGGCTCCATCGGCGGCCCGGCCGCCCTGCTGGCCGACCAGAACATCAAGAAGGTCGAATGCATCGACTTTCCCGAGCTCGGCATGGAGGCGGTGTGGAAGATCGAGGTCGAGAACTTCCCGGCCTATATCCTGGTCGACAACAAGGGGAACGACTTCTTCAAGCAGCTCGGACTCTGAAAAACTATTTTGCGGTTGGCGATACGGCGTTGGAAACAGCCTCAAACGTTCATCTAGCGGCTTTGCAAACTGCGCTTTGGCTGTTTTCGCCTTGTCCTGCCTGCCCTCATGACGTTTTTCATTTCCCACGCAGGCCCCGGACAGACATGTCCGGGGCCTTTCTGTTCTGAGCCCTTGCCGCCAACGGCGAACCGGGTTAGGGTTGAATAAACGGGGCGGGGGCACTTCCCCGCTCCCATCGATGACAAAAGCAGCAGAAAGGACAGCGCATGAGCAAGGTCAAACCGGGCGACCGGGTCAGCTTCACCTTCGTCGCCACTCTCAGTGACGGAACCGTTTTCGATTCATCGGACGAGCTACATGGCGACGACTGCGGTTGCGGCGGCGAAGGCCCCCTCGAATTCACCATTGGCGGCGACGAGGTCTTCCCCGCCCTGGAGGAGGCGGTCATCGGAATGGAAGTGGGTGAAACCCGGGTGGTCGAGCTGACGGCCGAACAGGCCTTCGGCGAAAGGGACGAACGGGGCATCATCGCCGTGCCCCGCAGCGAATTTCCGGAAGATTTCACCCTGCAGGAGCACATGATGCTCGAACTGGCAGGAGACAACGACGAGGTCTATCCAGCCTGGGTGACGGAGATCGGCGCCGACTTCGTCACCCTCGACACCAACCACCCGCTGGCCGGCGAAGCCCTGCGCTACGAACTGACCCTCGAACGGATCGTGCCGGCACATTGACCCCCGATGAAAAGAATGGGCGGCTCGATGCTTCGAGCCGCCCCGGCTATTCGTACCGGCGTCCGTGCTGGGGCGGCATGTGCAATCTGGTGACCATCCAGCCCGGATCGACACTCTGGCCGCAGTCGGGACAGATAAGCACGACCTTCTGGCCGCCGTCCACCTTCCTGACGGCAACGTGGAATCCCCTCTGGTAACCGCAGATCTGGCAAACCCGAATCTCGTCCATCGCTCACTCCATCTCTTCGAATTTTCTGACCGCCTCGACAAAAGCTGCCGGCAAACGGACCGCCCTGCGCCGCGCGTAATCGAAGGCGACCAGGCTGGTCCAGCCTTCGGCCGTCACCTCTCCCGCCCGCTCGATGCGGTAATCGACGACGAATGAAGAACGGCCCAGATCGCGCGCACGCACGCCGATCAGCAGTTCGTCGCCGAAAAACATCTCGGCGCGATAGTGAACGTGCGCTTCGGGAAGGATGATGCCGCAGCCACCGATATCGAGCTCGCTGAAACCGCCGATCCGTTCGAGGTAGCCGATCCGGCCGTCCTGAAAGAAGTTGAGCACCACGGCATTGGAGACATGGCCGCCGTAGTTGATGTCAGCAACCCGAACCCTGATGGGCACGGTGAAGCGGAAACCGTTCATGGCGTCCTCCCGAATTCAGTGCTGGCAGTAGCGGCAGAAAAAGGTGGAACGGCCGGCAAGCCGCATCTGTTCGAGTTCCTGACCGCAGGCGACGCAGGGTTCGCCGCCGCGTCCGTAGACCTGCAACTCGAGACTGAAGTAGCCGGGGCGACCGTCCGCCCGCTGAAAATCGCGCAGCGTCGTACCTCCAGCCGCAATCGCTCGCGTCAAAACGTCCCTGACCGCCGCTACGAGCCGGTCGCACTCCGCGGCCGACAGCCGACCACAGGGGCGATCCGGGCGAATTCCGGCGCGAAAGAGTGCCTCGCTGGCGTAGATGTTGCCGACACCGACAACCACTTTCTGGTCCATGAGCAGGGCCTTGATCGCAGTCCGCCGTTTTCGGCAGCGACCAAGCAGGTAGGCGCCGTCGAAGGCGTCGGACAAAGGTTCGGGCCCCAGATACCTCAGCAAGGGGTGGGAGTCGACGTCGGTTCCGGCCCAGAGCAGAACGCCGAACTTCCGGGGATCGGTCATGCGCAGGATGCGGCCGGAAAAATCGATGTCGACATGGTCGTGCCTGCCGGCGGGGGCCTCCGAATCGACCACCCGCAAGCTGCCGGACATGCCGAGATGCAGCAACAGACTGCCGTGGGCGAAGTCGAACAGCAGATACTTGGCCCGCCGGCGCACGGCCCTAAGCCTGCGACCGGTCAGCCGGTCGGCGAGATCGGTGGCGAAGGGCCGGCGAAGCCCCGCGGCCCTCAGGGTCAGGCCGCTGACGCGCCGGCCTCGCAGCAACGGCTCGATCCCCCGACGGGTCGTTTCCACCTCGGGCAGTTCAGGCATGGACAGCCTCCGTTCGCCACCGGCAACATCTGGTCATCAGAAGAAGATCCGCTCCGGCGCCGTTTCGAAATCGGCAAAGCCGAGCTCTTCGGGCCGGCCCTGAAACATGGCGCGATCCATGCGCTGGCTGCCCAGGTAGAGCCAGCGACCGCCGATCCGCTCCAGCAGGGCCATTTCGAAACTTTCCTGGGCGCCGGAAGCGGTCATCAGCAGCTGGTGAAAAATCACCTCCGCCCGCTCCTGACGCTGCCGGGCCTTCAGAATCCGGAATCGTTCAATGCGCATCTGCGACGCGATCTCCTCTTTTGCGTAACGCAGATAGCCGTCGCGGTCGGGAAACTGTTGCCGGAAGAGCGCTTCGGGATGGTAGGAATCGTAGATAAAACCGAAATCCCGCCGGCGAAAGGCTTCCACCCGTTGCCGAACCAAGGTTTCGGGATCGGCGGCGATCATCGGTTGCACTTTCATGCGCCTAGTCCCTGATTCTCGGGTCGAGGGCGTCACGGATCCCCTCGCCCAGCAGGTTGTAACCGAGCACGGTCAGCAGGATGGCCAGGCCGGGAAAGGCCGAAAGCCACCAGGCGGTCCCCAGCATCTGCTTGCCGGCAATGAGCATGTTGCCCCAGGAGGGCGTCGGCGGCTGAACGCCGATGCCGAGAAAGGACAGGGCGCTTTCGGTCAGAATGGCGCCGGCGACCCCGAGAGTGGCGTGAACCAGAACAGGAGAAAGGGCATTGGGCAAAATGTGACGGAAGATAATCCTGAAATCGGACGCGCCGATGATCCTTGCGGCCAGGACGAATTCCCGTTCGCGCAGGGAGAGGAACTCGGCCCGTACCAGGCGCGTCACGCCCATCCAGCCGGTCAGGCCGATGATGATCATGATGTTCCAGATCGACGGTTCAAGAAAGGCGATGACGGCAAGGATGAGAAAGAAGGACGGAAAACAGAGCATGATGTCGACGAAGCGCATGATAACCGCATCCCAGACACCACCGTAGTAACCGGCCACGGCGCCGAGGATCACGCCGATGAAGGTGGCGATGCCTACGGCGACAAAACCGACCAGCAGCGAGATGCGGGCGCCGTGGCAGAGACGGATGAAGACATCCCGTCCCAGATCGTCGGTCCCGAGCCAGTGGCCCGGACCGGGCGGCTGCAGCCGGGCACCGATATCGATGGCACCGGGATCGACCGACGAAAGAGGGGCGACAAGAGCCAGCAGGCACATGACCAGAACCAGCCCCGCCCCGACCATGGCCATGCGATTGTGCCGCAACCGCCGCCAGACGATTTCCTTGAAAAAACCTCGCGCCATGTCAGCCGTGACTCACTTCAGTTCCTCGTATTCCTGCCGGGTCAGTACGCCGAGTTCGTGCAGCTTCTGCAGCAGCGCCTGCAGCTTCATCTCGGTGGAACGGGGGCGCTGCAGCACACCGTTTTCGACACCCTGCCGTTTGCTGCCGGCAACCGGGCCGTCGCCGTCCTGTCGCAACGGCGGATGCGGCGCTTCGCTCCCGTCCCTGCCGTAGCAGCGATCGATCGCCTGGCTGATCTCGCTTTCCGGGGCGATGGCCGGCCGGATACGACAGCCGGTCATGAACTGCAGGGCATCGATGACCATCAGGTTGGTCGGATCGCTCATGGCCACCAGCAGATAGGCCGTTCCCGACATGGCACCGCGACGGATCGGCACGACGTTGAACTGCCGCGCCTTCTCTTCGGGAACGAGCTCCCTCAGATCAGCCGGTATCCTTTCCTCCGCCAGGTTCACCCGCGGGCAATTGAGCTGCTCGGACAGAAAGCTCAGCAGCCTGTCCTCGCTGATGTAACCGAGTCGGATCAGTGCCTGCCCGAGCCGGCCGCCGAGATTCCGCTGCAGCGACAGGGCCGAGTTGAGCTGGAATTCATCGATGATGCCCGCGCCGACGAGCATTTCTCCCAGTTTCAGATTCTTGCGTGCCATCTTCTTCATGTCCTGCCGGCGCCGTTGGGCGCCAACCCCTTTCACGGCCGGTGGCGACCGATATCAGTGTCTGTTGATGATGCGAAGCACGACCCGGCGGTTGCGTTCGCGTCCCTGCTGGGTGGCGTTGTCGGCAACCGGCCGGGTTTCGCCGAAGCCGACGACCCGCATGCGGGGCGCATCGGTCCCAAGCGCCTGCCGCAACATCAGGGCCACGACCTCGGCGCGCTTTTTCGATAGTTTGAGATTGTAACCGGCCGGCCCGACGCTGTCGGTATGTCCTTCCACCACGACCTCGGCGGCGGCATGTCGTCGCAGAAAACGGATGCCCCGTTCCAGTTCGTCGCGATTACCGGGCAGAAGCCGGCAGCTCCCTGTATGGAAACGCAGGCTGAGCTCGAGCGACTCGGGTGTCTGAACGTTGTCCGGCTCCGGTTCAGGCATCCGTTCACCAGCGGGTTCCCTGCGACGGCAACCTTCCGCGTCGACAGCAACGCCGGCCGGCGTCTTGGGACAGCGGTCGATACCGTCGAACACGCCGTCGCCATCGCCGTCCCTGCCACATCCTTTCAGGTCGACCACCACCTGCGGCGGGGTATCCGGACAGCGGTCGTCACTGTCGAACACACCGTCATGGTCGGCGTCGTCCGAGCAGCCGAAACGGTCGACAGCCTGTTTCGGGGGTGTTTGCGGGCATCGATCGAGAGCGTCGATAATGCCATCATCGTCGGTATCGACAATCACCACCTCGGACTGACGGTGAACGGCGCAACCGGCCACAAACAGAATGAGCAGTCCAACACAACACCATCTGAAAATCATGTACGAATACCTCATGACTGACGTCCTGCGGTCAGGACTTTCTGATGCGCGGATCAGCAAGGGCGTAACCGATGTCGGCCAGTAGATTGCCGACCAGCGTCAGCATGGCGCCGAGGACAAGCACGCCCATGATCAGGGGGTAGTCGCGCATCATGACACCGTCGTAGAAAAGCTTGCCCATGCCGGGTATGGCAAAAATGGTCTCGAAGATGACGCTGCCACCAATCAGCCCAGGGACCGAAAGGCCAAGAATGGTGATCAGCGGCAGCAGGGCATTGCGCAGGGCGTGTCGCCAGATCACCACCCTTTCCGGCAGCCCCTTGGCGCGGGCGGTCAGAATGTAATCCTGTCGGATGACTTCCAACATGTTCGAACGCATGTAGCGGCTGAATCCGGCCAAACCGCCGAAGGCGGAAACGAACACCGGCATGACCAGATGGGCGACATAGTCCTTCACCTGGCCGAACGTGCTCAGGTATTCATGCCCCAGCGAACGCAGGCCAGCGATGGGAAAAAGGCCGAGCCGGACGCCGAGATAGTCCATCATCAGCAACGCCAGCCAGAATGACGGCATGGCAAAGCCGATGAAGACCAGCACCGTCGTTGCCCGGTCGAACAGCGAATTGCGTCGCAGTGCGGACAGGATTCCCACCGGGATGGCGACGACGAGAATCAGGGTGATCGACAGCACGTTGATCAGGATGGTGACCGGCAACCGCTCCAGAATCTTGTCTAGAACCGGCCGGTGGTCGCCGGAGAACGAGCGGCCGAAATCGAGTTTCGCCATCCGTCCGAGCCAGTCGACATACTGGACGTGTATCGGCCGGTCGAGGCCGTACTGGGCGCGCAGGCGATCACGCAGCTCGACGCTGGCTTCGGGATTCAGTTCCGTCTGCAGGTCGGTCGGCTCTCCCGGCGCCAGATGAATGACGACGAAGGAGATCAGGGTGATCCCGATCAGCAGCGGAATCATCAGCAACAGCCGTTTGCCGAGATATCTCAGCACCTGGTCACCTCCCCTGCCCCCATTTCGTCCCGCTCCTAGCGGGCGTATTTCTGCTCACCGGCCGGAACGTACCAGCGGATGAAATTGTGAAAAATGCCGGCCGGCGCCGGTTCGATACCACGGAAACGGCGTGAGACGGCCGGCAGCGCCTCGGCAACGTAGAGGAAGGTATAAGGCTGGTCCTCGGCCAGAATCTCCTGGAACCGGTCATAGATCTTCTTCCGCTCAGCCCGATCGAAGGTCCGGCGCCCCCTTTCGAGCAGCTCATCCACCTCGGAATTGCGATAGTGAATGAAGTTGAGCTGCCTGGGACCAATCTTGCTCGAATGCCAGATATTGTACTGGTCGGGCTCGGGCCCGCCACGCCAACCGAGAATGCAGGCGTCGAAATTGCCGGGATGGATGAACTCCTTGAGAAAGGTCGCCCATTCCACCACACGGATTTTGACCTCGATGCCGATCTCCTTGAGCCGGCGCTGGATGATCTCGGCCGACTTGACGCGCAAGTCGTTCCCCTGGTTGGTGACAATGGTGAAACGGAAGGGAACGCCATCGCGGTCCAGTATTCCGTCACCATCCGTATCCTTCCAGCCGGCTTCGGCCAACAGGCGTCGCGCCCTGTCCGGGTCGTGACTGTACCGCTTTACGTTGGCATTGTAAACCCAGGTATCCGGCTTGTAGGGCCCGGTGGCCACCTGGCCCAGCCCCAACAGCACCCCCTCGATGATCTCCTGCTTGTCGATGGCGTAACTCAGAGCCTGCCGGACCCGCCGGTCCTGGAGCAGGGGACGCTCGAGATTGTAGCCGAGATAGGTGTAGCTGAATGCCAGATAGCGGTACTTGGCGAACAACCGCTTGAAGGCCGTCGTGTCGGTCTGTGTCCGATACTGGATCGGCGTCAGCTCCATGAAGTCGAGCCCGCCGGAGCGCAATTCCATGAACTGGGTCGACTGGTCGGGAACGATACGGTAAACCACCCGCTTGATGTAGGGACGCCCCTCGAAATAATTCTCGTTGGCCTCGAGAACGACCTTTTCACCCGGCTTCCACTCGACAAACCGATAGGGCCCGGTACCGACGGGATGACGAGACAGCGGACTTTTGGTGATATCCTTGCCTTCGAGCAGGTGCTTGGGCAGGATGTTCATTCCCCAGCTGCCGAGTGCCGGGGCGTAGGGTTTGGGATAGGTCACGCGAAAGGTGTAGGGATCGGGCGCCTCGGCCTTCTCCACCTGCCGGTAGGCCTCGGCGTAGGCGGTCGGGGTATTGGGGTCGACGTAAAGCCGGTAGGTGAACAGCACGTCGGCCGAGGTGAAGGGGGTACCGTCGTGCCACTTGACTCCCTTGCGCAGGTGAAAGGTAATGGTCAGGTTGTCCGGGGAAATCTCCCAGGATTCGGCAAGCTCCCCCTCGAGGATGAGATCCTTGTTGTAGCGCACCAGCCCGTTGTAGACCAGGCCGTTGATGTCGGCCGACGAGGCATCGGTGGCCAGGATGGGCAGCAGATTGCTCGGTTCGGCAATCGACGCCTCGATGAAGGTATCGCCGTAGGCCGGGGGGGCATCCTTTTCCGGCATGGCGACCTCGGCCGTCCTTTCCTTGCACCCTCCAAGCCCCAGAACGGCCAGAAGAAACAGAGCGGCCAGAACTGTCGTTCTGTTCATGAATCGGCTCCTTGCAGCGGATAGAAAACCGCACCTGCCGGCGGCTTCAGGCGAAAAAGGCTGTCATCGAGCCCGGGACCGAGTTCCAGGCTTTTGAAATCGATCTGCAGTCTTCTGTTCTCGGACCTCTGTTCGAAACGAATGCGGCGCGGAAAGCCGTCACTGGCGGCAAAATGCCCGTAACTGACGCTGAACAGCTCCTTTTCGCCTGTTAACAGCCGGAAAGAAACCGGCCGCAACTTCGCGTCGAAACGGACAACCGCCCGCCGCTCCCCCTCGGTCACCACCAGTTGCCAGGCATCCCCGACCCTGCTACCTGCAGCCTCGCCCCCCATCAGCGGAATGTCATAGTGCAGCAGGCGCACCAGATCGGGCAGGGAAAGAGGCAGATGCAGAAAGCGGCGGAGATTGTCCGCTGTCGCCGGCCCGGCATAGAAACGGTTCTGTCCCGGCAGCCAGGCGTGCAGGGTGGCGCCGTCGGTCGCCAAAATCATCAGAGGCGAACCGAACATGCTCAAAGCCTCGGTCCGAAGCCGGTCCGGCCTGGCGGCAAGGATGGCCTGGCTGGCGCTGAAATGTCCTCCCGGACTGTCACTGCTGACCTGAGCCAGGCCGCGCAGACTGTCAGCCAGGTCGGCGGCCCGACGCACACTGGCGAGAAGCGGAGCGGGATCGACGGCAACCGGAGCAGCCTCCCTGCCGGCCAGCGGTGCGCAGGCGGCCAGCGAGAGCAGCATGAGCAAATGCAGAAGCACGCGGTTCATCGACGACCTGCTTTCTCCAGCCGGTTCAGTTTGTCGGCTATGCCGGGCTGGTCGGGTTTCAGTTCCAGCGACTTCTTCCAGGCCTCCGCGGCCATGGCGCTCTCGCCGAGTTCGGCATAGACCGTCGCCAGATGGTCCCAGACAATGGCGTCCTGCGGCAAACCGGAAATGGCCTTTTCCAGGGCGCTCCGGGCCTCGGTCAGCCTCCCTAGCCGGTAATAGACCCAGCCCAGGGTGTCGTAGATATGGGGCGCCTGCTTCCGTTTCAGCGCTTTTTGCACCATTTCGAGGGCGACGTCGAGATTTTTGTCGGCCTCGGCGTAACTGTAGGCGACATGGTTGAGAGCCTCGGGATGATCCGGATCACGGACCAGAACCTGGCGCATGATGTCGACCGCCGCTTCGTGTTCACCGTTTCGCTCAAGGACCACTCCCTGCCGATACAGAAGATCGATGGCATCGGGATAGAGACCGTACCCCTTTTCGAGAGTCTGCAGGGCTTTCTCTTTCTGCCCCAGTCGGTCGTACAGCGCCGCAAGATAATCGTAAACGTCCGATCGTCCATGTCCAGAATCGATCAGCTCCAGCAGAAGGGCAACAGCCTGTTCAAACCGCTCCATCTGCTGCAGGACGAAAGCCCGGTGAAAGACGGCGTCAGGATGGAGCTCGGACGTGTCGGAGATAAGTTCGAAAGTCGCCAGCGCCTCCTGCCAGCGTCCGCCACGTTCCTGGGCCAGGCCAAGAAAATAACGAACACGGTCGAGATCCGGCCGGCGTTCCAGCACCTGCCTGAACGCCCGGGCGGCCCTACTCCAGTCCCCTTTTTCCAGCAGCAGCAGGCCGGTTTTGCGCTTGGCCTCAAGATCATCCGGATTGTCGCGCAGCAGTACGTCGAGCAGGTCAAGGGCCTCGTCCGGACGCTGCTGGCGAACCAGGATACCGACCAGGCGATGCCGCAGCAGGTTCGGCTGCCCGACCCGGTCTACGCCCAGCCGGAAAACCCTTTCCGCCGCCGCGAAATTTCCCTGCTCGATCAGCATCTCTCCCAGCTCGAGATAACCCACGGGATGGTCAGGCTGCAGATCGATCAGATGCTGGTAGGCCGTTTCGGCCTCGTCAAAACGTTCCGCCGCTCGGTAGCTGCGTGCCAGCTGAACCAGCCCGGCGGCCGAATCGGGCTTTTTGTCCAGAAAGTTTTTGAAAACCTCGACCGCCTTGTCGTGCTCGCCGAGCCTGAAATAGGAAAGCCCCAGATGCAACCAGACGGCTTCCCTTTCCGGGGCGATTCGGGCCGCCTCGGCAAAATGGGCCGCGGCCAGACGATAATCGCGCAGATTGAAGTAGAGACCGCCAAGGAAAAGGTGGCCATCGAGAAAGTCGGGCGCTTCGATCAGGGCTTCCTCGACCGCCCGCGCCGCGCCTTTGGGATCGTCCATCTGCAACCGCAACTGCCCAAGATAAAGCCTCAGTTGACTCGAACGTGGATCGAAGTCGAGCGCCGACAACAGAGCGGCTTCCGCTTCCTGAAGCTGGCCATCGTTCGCCAGCAGCCGTGCCCGGGTGTAGTGATAGAATGCGAGCGATTCAGGATCGGGCAGGCGAAGCCCCCGGCCGGCCGGGTTTGCCGGGGTACCTGCCACGTTTCGGCCTGCGGGCGAACAGCCCCAGAAGAGAAGAACCGTGAAAAAGACCAGAACAAGCGGGATGAATTTCGTCAAAGGCTGCATCGATCCTCAGACAGCGCCGTCCCCCGGCGGAGGATGGCGGGATTCAGGCCAGAAAAAAACGGGGAGCCGGGAGTTCTCTTTCGCCCCGTTGCGGGAAACAACCGGAAACCGATCTCTTTACAGCTCCGGCAACTGTGTTAATGTAATTGTAAATTCAACGGGTTAAGTTGACAAGTATCGCCCTGGCCCACACGGGATTTTGCCATTGTTACAGGCCCCGGCGCAGGCGTCAAGCGCAGAGCCGGCATTGCCGCGCAAAACCCCAGGTGCGGCGGGGCAAAAACGGGGGACCGGAAAAGGCCATGAAGAAGAGCGAACCACACCGGCTGCGCGAAGCCTGGATTCTCTGCTTTCTGCTGGGCATCATCATGCTCAACTATCCCTTCATTCATATCTTCAACAAGCCTGATACCCTGTTCGGCATTCCCGTTCTGGTCCTCTACCTGATGCTCGGATGGCCACTGTCAATCCTGGTCATCTTCCTGTTCTCCCTTCAGCTCGACCATGACGACAGCCATGGCAACGGAGACGACCTGAAACTTCCATGATTTCAGTCAAACTTGTCGCTACCATCTCCCTGCTCTATCTCGGGCTGCTCTTCCTTGTCGCCTATTATGCCGACAAGAGACGGGAAGCGGGTCGGAGCATCATTTCCAACCCGGCCATCTACTCCCTGTCGCTCGGCGTCTACTGCACCTCCTGGACCTTCTACGGCAGCGTCGGCCGGGCGGCGACCATCGGCCTCGATTTTCTGACCATCTATCTGGGGCCGACCCTCATCGCCTTCACCTGGTGGTTTCTGCTGCGCCGCATCGTCCGCGTCAGCAAGGAACAGAACATCACTACCATCGCCGACTTCATTTCCAGCCGCTACGGAAAATCGGCCTACCTCGGCGCCCTGGTCACCATCTTTTCGGTGGTGGGCATCATGCCCTACATCGCCCTGCAGCTCAAGGCGGTCTCCCATACATTCGACATCCTGACCCTGCCGCCGGCCGTGGTCAGTGAAGGGGTGGGGCATTTCCTGCCGCGGCTTCCCGGCTACGTCGACACCGCCTTCATCACCGCCCTGCTGCTCGGTCTTTTCGGCGTGCTCTTCGGGGCACGCCATCTCGACGCGTCCGAACAGCATGAGGGCATGGTCGCCGCCATCGCCCTGGAATCGATCATCAAGCTTGTGGCCTTCATGGCGGTCGGCGTTTTCGTTACCTACGGACTTTTCGACGGTTTTACCGATATTTTCGACCGTTTTCTCAGGGAATTTCCCGAGCGCGTCAACCTGGTGGTCATCGACACCGAACAGATCCCTTACATCTCCTGGTTCAGTCTGACCTTCATTTCGATGATGGCCTTCATGTTCCTGCCACGCCAGTTCCATATCATGGTCATCGAAAACTCGGATGAAAACCACATCCGCCACGCCATGTGGCGCTTTCCGGCCTATATCTTCGCCATCAACATTTTCGTCATTCCCATCGCCCTTGGCGGCCTGCTCCTCAACGGCGGCGATACCGGCAACGCCGACTACTTCGTCCTGCACCTGCCCATCGAGACCGGGCATTACTGGCTGGGACTGCTCGCCTTTGTCGGCGGCCTGTCGGCCGCGGCCGGCATGGTCATGATCTCGTCGGTCGCCTTGGCGACCATGATCCTGAATCAGCTGATCATCCCCCTGATTCTCAAGTTCCGCATCGTCGTCGACAATTACTGGGTGGTGCTGCTCAACCTCAAACGCCTGGCCATTCTGTTGGTGGTCTTTCTCGGTTATCTCTTCTACCGGGTCATCGGCGACTCATACGCACTGGTCAACATCGGCCTCATCTCCTTCATCGCCGCAACCCAGTTCGCCCCCAGCCTGGTCGGCGGTCTCTACTGGCGACGGGCCAACCGCAAGGGAGCGGCCACGGGACTGATTCTCGGGTTCATCGTCTGGTTCTACACCCTGATCATCCCCTCATTCGCGCGTTCGGGCTGGCTGGACAGCAGCATACTCGACGAAGGGCCGTTCGGTGTGTCAATCCTGCGCCCCCTCGAGCTCTTCGGCCTGAGCGGCTTCGACATGTGGTCCCATTCCCTCTTCTGGGCCCTCTTCTTCAACATCGGCGCTTTCCTCACCCTCTCCCTTTTGACCAGCCCTTCGAAAAACGAAGAGGAACAGGCGGACAAATTCATCGGCGTCTTCGGCGGGCGCACGCTTCCCATCGAACGGCAGCGCATCAGCAAAGCGCCGACGATCATGGAGTTCGTCGATCTGATGACCAAGTTCATTGGCGAAAAACAGGCCCATACGGCTATTGCCGAATATATCGGCGACCGCGAAATCGACCAGCGCGGCCGCCTTTCCGAATACGAGCTGCCCAATCTGAAGCGGTTCACCGAACGCACCCTGGCGGGCTCAGTCGGTGCCGCGGCTGCCCACATCATCGTCGAAAACTACCTGGCAACGCGCGGCAGCAAGATGGAGGACGTCTTCGACATTTTCGGCTCGGTCACCCTCAGCCGCACTTCAAGCCGCGAGCAGCTTTCGGTCCTTTACGAGGCGGCAAGGGTGGTCGCAAGCGGCGCGCCGCTGCAGACGATCTTTGACAACATTCTCGAGCTGCTGGTGCAGCAGTTCAAGTTCGACCTGGTGGTCATCCGGCTGCTCGACGACGAAACCATGACGCTCAAGGTCTGCAGCCAGAAGGGGATGAGTTCGGAACATCTCGGCCAGTCGGCGCGGGAGCTGACCATGGAAACAAGCATCGGCGAGGCTTTTCTCACCAACACGCCGGTAGTGGTCAACGACACCGACGAACTGGTCAACCGGCCACAGACGGTGCAGATCGCCCGCCGTGAAGGTATCCTCTCCTTCGCCCACGCGCCCATCACCATGGAAGGAGAACCGATCGGCGTACTCTCCGCCTTCTCGCGCACGGCCAAGGGGATTTTCACCGACGAATTCATCGAGCTCTTCACCAGCCTGGCCGGTCAGGTCGGCGTCGCCTGGCGCAACAACCAGCAGACCCGCGACCTGATAGCGGCGCGCGAGCAGCAGAAGGAGATGGAGATCGCCAAGACCATCCAGCTCAGCCTGCTGCCCCAGACCACTCCCCAGATACCCGGAGTCAGTCTCGCCGGGATTTGCGTGCCGGCAAAAGAAGTCGGCGGCGACTACTACGACTACCTGCAGCGGGATGACGAGACCCTCGACCTGGTCATCGCCGACGTCTCCGGCCACAATGTCGGCTCCGCCCTGATCATGGCCGAAACCCGAACCTTCATCCGGGCCCACGCCGGCAGGATCGAATCGATCGAGAGTGTTCTGCAGTCCCTCAACGAATTCTTCTACGACGACCTGACCAAGGCCGAACTCTTCATCACCCTGATCTACATGCGCTACCTGCCGCATCAGAACAGGCTGCTCTATTCCAGCGCCGGACACAACCCGCCCATCCTCTTCCGACCGTCGACCGGCGAAATCGAACGGCTCGATGCCGACGGCCTGATTCTCGGCGTCAAGAAATCGGTCAGTTTCGAAACCCGCACCGCCAGGCTGGAGCCGGGGGACCTGCTGCTCCTGTTCACCGACGGCATTATCGAGGCGGAGAACAGTCGCGGCGACTTTTTCGGTGACCAGCGCCTGGCCGAACTCTTCACCTCCTGCGCCGACAGATCGCCGCAGGAGATCATCGAATACCTGCTGCAGCAGGTCAGGCTATTCACCGGCAGTCACAGCTTCCGGGACGACATTTCCCTGGTGGTCATGAAAATCGAGCCAGTCGACGACAGCGCGGCAGGAACGGAAAGCTGAAAAGAAAAGACAGAAATGGTATCCTGAAACAGCCTCACCGGCTGTCCGATTCATACCAGACCCGTCAGCAAAGGAGACTATACGATGATTGTCCAGATCGATGAAAGAGAAGCCGCGGTTCTCATCAACGTCAAGGAGGAGCGCCTCGACGCCCACAACAGCGGCGAGCTGAAAACCCAGATGCTCAACCTGTTCGAAGAGGGCAAGAACAACCTTGTCGTCAACCTCGAAGAGGTCCGGTTCGTCGATTCGTCGGGACTGGGCGCCCTCGTCTCAGGCTTCAAGAACGCCAGCGCCCGCAACGGCAGCCTGAAGCTCTGCGGCCTGCAGCCGCAGGTCAAATCGATGTTCGAACTGACACGCCTGCACCGCGTCTTCGAAATCTACCCCAACGCCGACGAAGCGCTGGCCAGCTTCGAATAAATCTGGATGATCACCGGGAGGTCGATCGGCCTCCCGGTTCGTCCTGGAAATCATGGAGCGGCTGAAGATCGATATCAGAGTCCCCAACCAGACCCGCTATCTCGGTCTGATCGGCAGGATCGGCGAAGATATCGCCCATACCCTCAGAAGTTACCGGGGGGACAGGGAGGAGCTCGCCTACCACATCAACCTGGTCCTGACCGAGGCGATCACCAACGCCATCCGGCATGCCAACGAGGACGATCCGGAGAAGGAGATCCGGGTCTGCATAGGGGTCAAAAACGACCGCCTGATCATCAGGGTCTACGATCAGGGATCAGGATTCGATCTGACGGCCCTCGGCAATCACGAATTCCGCCGGCTGGACGAACACGGCCGGGGTGTCTATATCATCCGTTCTCTCATGGACGAGGTCGACTATCAGCAACACGAGGACGGATATGTCCTGGAAATGATCAAGCATCTGCGCTGACGCGATCCACCAGCTCTCTCAGCTCGCGATGGGAATTGACCGTCCAGTCTCCCGTCACCTCGCCGCCGTAGGCGACAAAAGGCATGCCGGCGGCTTCGGCAGCTTGGCGGTCGAGATGGGAATCGCCGACGAAGAGCAGACTGTGCGGTGCCACGTCCAGCCGTTCGGCCGCCAGCAGAAGCATGTCGGGAGCCGGCTTGGGTCGCTGCACGTCACGACTGGTCACCACCGCCGAAAAACAGGATTCGAGCTCGAAGTGGCACAGGATAGCCGGCATGCTGCCTCCCCGGTTGGTGGCCACGGCCAAGGGAAGGCGCCGGGCCAGGGTACGCAGTGTATCGACCATGCCCGGCTCGGGGGACATGAAACCGATGAACTGGCGATAGTCGAGCCGGGAGGCCATCTCCAGCGCCCGCTCGGCCAACCCGGGACCGAGCAGCCGCCGCAGAACCGTGGCGCTGTCGGCGGTGTGGCAGAGCCGGGCCAGCTCCTGCTGGTCTTCGGTCACCGGCTCATGGCCGAATGCCTGCAGGATGGCGTTGTAATAGGCCAGGTTGGCCCGGCGGCTTTCGAACAGCACCCCGTCACAGTCGTAGACGAGACCGCGTACCTGCATCAACCGCCCCTCCTTTTGAAAACCCAGCACAGACCGCCCAGGCCGAAAATCACCATCGGCAGGGAGAGAAGCTGTCCCATGGTCGCTCCTCCCCAGAGGAAACCGAGCTGCGGATCGGGCTGACGAAAGAACTCGACGATGAAACGGAAAACGCCGTAACCGAGGAAGAAGGTGAAAAAGGGGATCCCCTCCCACACCTGCCGCATATTCAGCCAGAAGAGAATCAGAAAGAGCACGACGCCCTCCAGAGCCAGTTCGTAGAGCTGGCTCGGATGACGCGGCATCAGACCGGCCTGCGGAAAGACCATGCCCCAGGGGACATCGGTCACCCGGCCCCAGAGCTCCCCATTGATGAAATTCCCCAGCCGACCGAGACCGAGCCCGATGGTGGCACTGGTGGCAATGATATCGGCGGTCAGCATCGGCGGCAGCCTGTTTTTGCGGCAGAACCATAGCCCGGCCAGCGTCACGCCGATCAGTCCGCCGTGAAAACTCATCCCCCCCTGCCAGACGGCGAAAATTTCGAGCGGATGGCGAACGAAGTATCCGAAATTGTAGAAAATCACGTAACCGATCCGGCCGCCGAGAATCACGCCCAGCACCCCGTGAAAAAGGAGATCGGACAGACGGTCTCCGGTCAGATCGAGCTGCCGTTTCCGGGCCAGAAATCCGATCAGAAACCAGGCGGCGGCAAAACCGATGAGATACATCAGGCCGTACCAGCGGATCGCCAGCGGCCCGACGCGAACGATGACAGGATCGAAATTCGGGTAGGTCAGCATGTTTACTCCAGATGACAGGCCGGCTGTAACAGCTGTTCGTTCAGACGGAACCGACAGTCGGCCCCCCCATGTCTCCGACGGACGATGCATCGGGCAAATCCAGCTCCAGACATGCAAGCAGTCGCCGCCACAGAACCGGCAGCGGCGCTGCCAGTACCATCGGCTCGCCGGTCACGGGATGGTTTATCGCCAGTCGCCAGGCATGCAGCAGGTGGCCGGCCAGATCCACGCCGGCCAGGGCAGGATCGCCGCCGTATTTCACGTCACCAACGAGGGGACAGCCAGCCTCGGAGAAATGCGCCCGGATCTGATGGGACCGGCCGGTGACCGGCTCGACCAATACCAGCGAAGCCTGCTCGGACGATTGCAGAACCCGGTATCGGGTGTGGGCATGCCGTCCTCCCCTTTCGACGGAACGCACCAGATTCGTCGCCCGGATGCGGGCCAGGCAGGAGCGAAATTCACCGTTCTCGACCTCCGGCCGGCCATGAACCAGGGCCAGGTAGAACTTGCGGGCGCTGTGCTCCGAAAACTGCCGGGTCAGTCCGCGGTGCGCCCGGGGATGGATACTGAAAACCATCACCCCCGAGGTGTCGCGGTCGAGGCGCTGGACCATGCCGATCTCCGGCTTTCGGCCGAAGCGATGCCGGCGCCCCAGAAGATCGAGCACTCCCTGGTAGACCGTTCCCTGGAACCGGGCCGGAGTCGGCTGGCAGTCGATGCCGGCCGGCTTGTTCAGGGCCAGCAGATAGTCGTCCCGCCAGAGTATCTGCTCATCTGTCGGCAGCCACTTCTCCAGCGGCCGGCCGTCGATGAAGACCTCGACCGAACAGCCGGCGGCAATGGGCAGCGAGCACTGGCTCATCCGCCGGCCGTCGAGATGGACTCCGCCGACAGAGATGATTCTTTTCCAGTCACCTCGGCTGATGGCTGGACAGACCGCCGTCAGAAAGCGATCGAGACGCTGCCCGTGATGAGCTTCGTCAACGTGAAAAATCAAGTGCTTCGGGCCTGCTACAGGCAACTGGAAAACTCCGTCTCCCTCTTGAGCCACCGTGGATCATCCTCCCGTTTTGACAGGAGCGTTTTCCATGCTAGATTAAAGGAAAGGAGAGATCAATCCAGGTTTCTGGGATGCACGGCACGCCGGTTTCCAGTCATGACCAACAGACAGTTTGACCCAGGCCGCGTCGGCATGTGGTGAGCAAGCCCGCCCGGGAGCGGGAAGCCTGAAGCAGGCCGCCGGCCCAGTCGGATACGAAAAAAGGGGTTCATGCCTGAAACCGCGACCGGCATCCCGGATCGACCTTGCGGCAAAAGGCCCCGCGATGAAATCGCGGAGCCTTTCGTTCGTTCTTGCAGGGGGAACCGCTTCCCGTTCAGGAAGCGCCGTTGCCGTTGTTGACCCGGGCACGCAACTCCTTGCCCGTCTTGAAAAAAGGCGTTTTCTTGGCCGGGATAGAGACGATTTCGCCGCTTTTGGGATTGCGGGCCTGACGCGCTTCGCGCTCACGGACAGTGAACGACCCGAAGCCGCGAATTTCGACCCGATCTCCCTGGGCCAGGGCGTTGCCGATACTCTCGAAAATCGTGTTGACCACGACCTCGGCTTCCTTCTTGTTCAGTCCCCCGGCATTGTAGGAGAGTTTTTCAATCAGTTCACTCTTGGTCATGCCTACCTCCTGATCAAAATCCAGTCCAGAGAAACTTGAGTCCGGACAGTTCCTTCCCGTTCAGGACCTGACCGAGCTGTGTCCTTCCTTCCTCGAGCAGATAGCGCAGCAAACCGGGCCGATCGGACGCGGGATAGATCACCTGCGGCCGTCCCTGGATGCCGCCCATCTTGCCGGCCAGCGCCACGGCGTCCTGCAGATTGCCGAGTTCGTCGACAAGGCCGATCTTGAGCGCCTGCCGACCGGTATAGATCCGCCCATCGGCCAGCTCCTTGACCCGCTTCAGATCCATCTTGCGACCTTCGGCGATGGCCGTGACGAACTGCTGGTGCACATCGTCGATCAGCTGTTGCAGAATCTCCCTCTCCTGCTCGGTCATCGGCCGGGTCACCGAACCGATGTCCTTGTGGGCTCCGCTTTTGACCACCTGACTCTTCAGCCCTATCTTGGCCAGCAGTTCCTCGATGTTGGTGAACTGCATGATGACGCCGATGCTCCCTGTCAGCGTACCCGGATTGGCCAGAATGCGGCTGGCAGGCACGGCGACATAATAGCCGCCCGAAGCAGCTACCGCTCCCATCGACACCACAACCGGCTTGACCTTGGCCAGTTTGCCGACTTCTTCGTAGATTTCCTGTGCCGGGCCTACAGCACCACCGGGGGAATTGATGCGCAGCACCACCGCCTTGACCGTCGGGTTCTCCCGATAGTCGACCAGCTCCTCCATGATGTCGCGAGACGAGGAGATGACTCCCTGAATTTCAACCACGGCAACCTTCTCGCCAACGTGAAAGGCGGTCGGCCGACCGAAGACCATGGCTAGCACCACGACGGAAACGAAAAAGAAGGCAAAGACAGACCCGACCAGGAGTAGCGCCATCAAAAACGGATGTTTTCTCATACCGGCTCCCCGCGCCGAAGCCGCCGCTTCGGCATCCTGTCGAGGTTTTTCATGGCGTAGAATTCGGCCGTTCCCTGGCTGATGGCCCGACCGAAAAGAGACGGGGGGACCGGTCCCTGTACAACCGGTCCCCCCACAGATGGTTTATCAGTCTTTCTTGTCTTTGGCCCCGGCCTTGCCGAAAGCACCCTGCAGAAGTTCCCCGAGGTTCGAGGTGGCGCTCTTTTCGGCGCCGATCAGTTCGTTGATCTGGGCCTTCTGCTTCTGCTCGTCGAGCTGCTTGATCGAAAGGGCAATCTTGCGATCTTGGGTGTCGACGTTGAGCACGCAGGCTTCCAGCTCGTCGCCGACCTGGGCGAAGCTCTTCGGGGTATCGACCTTCTCGTGGCTGATTTCGGACACGTGAATCAGGCCTTCGATCCCTTCCTCAAGCTCCAGGAAGATGCCGAAATCGGTTACCGAGGTCACCTTGCCCTTGATGATGGTCCCCGGAGAGTAACGCTGCGGAATCTCGGTCCACGGATCGGGTACCAGCTGCTTGATGCCGAGAGAGAAACGCTCGTTCTCGCGGTCGATGCTGAGCACAACCGCCTTGACAACGTCCCCCTTCTTGTAAAGTTCGGAGGGATGCTTGACCCGCTTGGTCCAAGAGAGATCGGAAATGTGCACCAGGCCGTCGATGCCCTCATCGACGCCGACGAAAATACCGAAATCGGTGATATTCTTGACCTGTCCCTCGATGATGGTACCGGCCGGAAATTTCTCGCCGACCACATCCCAGGGGTTGGGTTCGACCTGCTTCAGGCCGAGGGAAATGCGGCGGTTTTCGGTGTCGACGGCCAGAACCACCGACTCGACCTCATCGCCGACGCTGAGGATCTTGTTAGGATGCTTGACCCGCTTGGTCCAGCTCATCTCCGAAACGTGAATCAGGCCCTCGACGCCTTCCTCGAGCTCGACGAAGGCACCGTAATCGGTCAGGCTGACGACCTTGCCGCCTACTTTCGCGCCGATCTCGTACTTGTCG
Organism: Geothermobacter ehrlichii; assembly: GCF_008124615.1. Classification (NCBI taxonomy): domain Bacteria; kingdom Pseudomonadati; phylum Thermodesulfobacteriota; class Desulfuromonadia; order Desulfuromonadales; family Geothermobacteraceae; genus Geothermobacter; species Geothermobacter ehrlichii. Next base: position 96,361 of record NZ_VNIB01000002.1, on the reverse strand, counting down.
GCAACCGACAGCCAGGGATCGGGCGTAATCTGCTTCAGGCCGAGGGAGACCCGCTCCTTCTCCTGGTCGTACTTGAGAATTTTGACGTTGATCTTGTCACCGACGGCGAGGATGTCGGAGGGATGATTGACCCGTCCCCAGGACATGTCGGTGATATGAAGCAGGCCGTCGATGCCGCCAAGGTCGATAAAGGCGCCGTAGTCGGTCAGGTTCTTGACCACGCCTTCCATCACCTTGCCTTCCTCGAGCACCTTCAGCGTCTCTTCCCGCAGGCTGGCACGCTCCTCCTCGAGCAGCACCCGGCGCGACAGAACGATATTGCCCCGCCGCTTGTTCAGCTTGATGATCTTGAACTGGAAGGTTTCGCCGATCAGCTTGTCGAGATTGCGCACCGGACGCAAGTCGACCTGCGAACCGGGCAGGAAGGCGTTGACCCCGATGTCGACGGTCAGTCCGCCCTTGATCCGGGACGCGATGCGACCCTCGACGACTGCCCCCTCTTCCAGAGTGGCCCAGACCTTCTGCCGGTCGGCCTTCTCCTTCGAGAGACTGATCAGACCAGCCTCGTTCTCGGTACTTTCGATCATGACATCGAAAGTATCACCGACCTTGATATCGATCTCACCATCTTCGCCGGCAAATTCGCTGATGCTGATGACGCCCTCCGATTTGCCGCCGACATCGACGATGACGGAATCGGAATTGATCTGAACGACAGTCCCCTGCACGACATTGCCGCGCCGGATCTCCCTGTCTTTCAGGCTGTTTTCAAAGAGCTCGGCAAAGCTCTCCATCTCCTCGGTGTCTTCCACCTCTTCGTTTTCGAGCAGTTCGTTTTCTTGGTTGGTCAGTTCGTTGTTATCCACCATTAACCCAGTTACCCCCTAAGGATGTTCTGCCTCATCGGCAGTCCGGATGCGCCGAAAACGCCCCCCGGAAATCGTGAAATTAGCACATGGCCAAATAAAAAACAAATAGAATTATCTATTTTTCGCCGACTTCTTCAATCCGCTCCAGCACCTGCTCGATCAGCCAGTCGGGCGTCGAGGCCCCTGCGGTGACGCCGACCCGTACGACACCGGCGAACCAGGCGGGATCGAGATCGTCCGCTGTCTCGACATGGTGGGTCCGGGGCTGGATCTCCCGGCAGATGGCGGCAAGCCGGGTGGTGTTGGCGCTGTTGTAGCCACCGACCACCAGCATCAGTTCGACCCGGGAGGCAATGTCCCTGGCCTCTTTCTGCCGGACCGAGGTGGCGTCGCAAATGGTATTGTAGACGCGCAACTCCCGGGCCTTGGTCAGGCAGACGGCGATGATGTCACGGAAGTTGTCGAAGGCCTGCGTCGTCTGAGCGATGACCGCCAACCTGCTGAAACGTGGCAGGGCTTCCGCCTGCTCGACATTGGCGACGACATGGACACGATCCTTTTCGGCGTAGGAGATGATGCCCTGGACTTCGGGGTGCTCCTCCTCGCCGACCAGCACCAGGTGGTATCCCTCGCCGTTCAGACGCGCCGCATGTTCCTGCGCCTTCTTGACGAAGGGGCAGGTGGCGTCGACGATGGTGACCTGCTTCTTTTTCAGCTCGTCGAGTTCGCCGGCGGTAATTCCGTGCGAGCGGATGATGACCGCTTCGTTTTCGACCGCCCCCACTGCGTCGACGACCCGAACCCCCTGCCCCTCGAGCCTTTTCACCAGTTGCGGCGAATGGATGATCGGCCCCAGCGAACAGATATCCTCATGCTCGTCGGCCGCCTCAAAAGCCATCTGGGTGGCTCGTTTGACACCGAAACAGTAACCGGCGCTTTTGGCCAACAGTATTTCAGGCATGACACGACTCCTTAATCGGGGGCAGCCCCCGGCGTCTCCGGATGGTCTCGACCGCGGCCAGCAGGCGCTCGAGAACCTCGTCGATCGACAGCCCGCCGGTGTCGATATCGACGGCGTCTTCGGGCCGGATCAGCGGCGCGACCTCACGTTCCATGTCGGTGCGGTCCCGCTCTTCGACCTCGCGAATGGTCTGATCGAGCTCGACTTCGAATCCTTTCGCCTTCAGTTCGAGCCAGCGGCGCCTGCCCCGCTCTTCGGCGGAAGCGAAAAGATAGAACTTGATATCGGCATCGGGGAAGACCACACTGCCGATGTCCCTCCCCTCGAGCACCACACCGCCCTCGGCGCCCAGACGGCGCTGCTGGGCAACCAAGGCCTCGCGGACGGCGGGCACGCTGGCGATCCGGGGAGTCAGCCGGCTGATGGCGGGCTGCCGGATCGGGCCGCTGACATCCTCACCGTTCAGCAGGACACGAAGCCCGCCGTCGCCGTTCTGCCGGAAGCGGATGTCGAGACCGGCGCACAAGGCCGCCAACCGCTCTTCCTCTCCGGGATCGATGCCGGCCCGGCTGGCCGCCAGGGCCACCGAGCGGTACATCGCTCCGGTGTCGATATTCAGGTAGCCGAGACGCTCAGCCAGCAGCCGGCTCAGCGTGCTCTTGCCGGAACCGGACGGACCGTCGATGGCGATGATCAGTTCCCGTCGCACCTCAGTCATGGCTGACCTTCCGCAGCAGGTCCCAGAAACCGGGGAAAGAAGTGCGGGTACAGGCCGTGTTGCCGATGGACAGCGGCTCGCGGCAGCGCAAGCCGGCTACGGCCATGCTCATGGCAATCCGGTGATCCCCCCAGGAATCGACCTCGCCGCCGGCGAGCTGCTCGCAGCCGACGATGCGCATGCCATCCTCCAGAGCCTCGACTTCGGCGCCGATCCGGTCCAGTTCGCTGACCATGGCGGCAATCCGGTCGGTCTCCTTGACCCGCAGCTCCCGGGCGTCGCGGATCAGGGTTTCGCCCTCGGCGAAAGCGGCGGCTACACTGACCACCGGCAGCTCGTCAATGGCCCGCGGAATCAGCTCACCACCGATTTCTATCCCCTCGAGGCGGCTGTGCCTGACCAGCAGGTCGGCGACCGGCTCGCCCGAGCGCTCCCGGAAATTTTCGAGTTTCAGATCCCCCCCCATGGCCTGGAGGATGTCGATGATGCCGCTGCGCGTCGGGTTGACACCGACGTTGCGGATCAGCAGCTCGCTGCCGGGGACGATCAGCGCCGCCACGATGAGAAAGGCGGCCGAGGAGATGTCGCCGGGAACGGCGATCTCGCCTCCCCGCAAATCGGGTCGGGGTTCGATGCGCACCCCGTTTTCCAGCCTTTCGACCCGGGCGCCGAAATGGGACAGCATCCGCTCGCTGTGGTCCCGCGACAGGTGCGGCTCGAAAACCGTGGTCGGGCCCTCGGCGTAAAGGCCGGCGAGCAGCAGAGCCGACTTGACCTGTGCGCTGGCAACAGGCGAATTCCAGGCAATGCCGGACAAAGGACCGCCCTGAATGGCGAGCGGCGCCTTTTCGCCGTCTTCCCGCCCCTGGATGCGGGCCCCCATCTGCCGCAGCGGCACGGTCACCCGACGCATGGGACGCCGGCGCAGGTACTGGTCGCCGGTGAGAACGGCAAAGAAGTTCTGGCCGGAGAGCAGCCCGGCCATCAGGCGCATGGTAGTGCCGGAATTGCCGCAGTCGAGAACATCGGCCGGCTCCCTCAGTCCATCGAGTCCGGCGCCGTCGATCTCCAGCCGACCCTCACCGCATTCGCAGATAGAGACCCCCATCATGCGAAAGGCATTGAGGGTGGCGTAGTTGTCCTCGCCCTGGAGAAATCCGGTGACAAGGGTGCGGCCCCGGGCCAGGGCGCCGAACATGACGGAACGGTGCGAGATCGACTTGTCGCCCGGCACCTCGATCTCGCCGGCGATCCGGCGTGCCGGCTGAATCGTTTCGGTCGTATTCATGACTTGAACCATTTTACAGGATAGCGTCGCGCAAGGTCTTGGAATTGAGAAAGAATTCAAACAGCTTCTGTCCGTCGGCAGCGGCGATGTCCCGCTTCAGTTCGCCGAGAAAGTTCTCGTAACGCTCGAGCATTTCGAGCAGAGCCTGCCGGTTGCTCAGGGCAATGTCGCGCCACATGGCAGGATCGGACGAGGCGATGCGGGTGAAATCCCGGAAGCCGCCGGCCGAGTATTCGAGAATGTTCTCCTCGAAATGGTCGTAGGAGCCGACGGCGTTGACCAGGGTGTAGGCTATCATGTGCGGCAGGTGGCTGATGGCCGCCAGAATCCGATCGTGCTTGTCGACATCCATGACCACCACCTCGCTGCCGACCGTTTCCCACATCCGGCGAATGAGCGCGGTCGCTGCGGCCGGTGTCCTTTCAGTCGGGGTAAGGATGCAGCGGCGGTCACGATACAGGGTCGGAAAGGCGGCGGCGGCGCCGCTCTTTTCGGTCCCGGCGATGGGATGACCAGGGACAAAGGCGACCTCGCCGGACAGGTACGGCTCGATCCGTTCGACGATCTCCCCCTTGACGCTGCCACCGTCGGTGAGGATCGCGCCCGGTTTCATGGCCGGAAGAACTCGGCGGGCAAGGTCGGGAATGGTCATGACCGGGGTGGCCAGAAAGACCACGTCGGCCTGCTGCACGCCCTCTTCCAGCTCCCGGGTGATCTTGTCGACGACCCCGAGCTCCAGAGCCAGGTTCAGGTTGGGCAGTCCCCGGCCGATGCCGGTCACCTCACCGACACAGCCTGCCTCCTTCAGAGCCAGGGCGAGAGAACCGCCGATCAGGCCGACGCCGACAATGGCGAGCCGGTCGATGAAAAATCGGTCTTGAGTAGACATCAGAGCACCTTGGGATAGGATCCGAGAATCTTGAGAAACTGGCAGTATTTACCCAGATCGCGAATGGCGTCGGCCACTTCCTGGTCGTCAATATGACCATCGAGATCGAGAAAGAAGATGTATTCCCAGGCCTTACTGCGCAGTGGCCGGCTCTCGATCTTGCACAGGTTGATCCCTCTCTGGCTGAAGGGTTCGAGCATGCGGTAGAGAATGCCCGGTTCGTCCTTGACGCTGAACATGAGCGAGGTCTTGTCCTTGCCGCTGCGCGGCGGCGTGTTGCGGCCGATCACCAGAAACCGGGTAAAGTTGTTCGGATTGTCCTCGATCTTCTTCTTCACCACCTTCAGCCCGTACATGGCCCCAGCCTGCTCGCTGGCGATGGCGGCGGCATTTTCGTCCTCGGCAACGATCCGGGCGGCAAGAGCCGTGCTGGCGACATCGACCAGACTGGCGTCCGGCAGGTTCTCTTCCAGCCAGCCCCGACACTGGGCCAGCGCCTGTGGATGGGAGACAACCTTGCGGATATCCTGCATCCGTCCGCTGCGGGAAAGAAGGTCGTGGGAGATTTCGAGCAGAATCTCGGTGATGATCTTCAACTCCGAATCGAGGAACATGTCGAGGGTGTGATTGACAATCCCCTCGTTGGAGTTCTCGACCGGCACCACCCCGTAGTGGGCCCGGCCGCGCCCTACCTCCTCGAACACGGCGGGAATGCTCTTTTGCGGAACCAGCTTGGCCGAATGCCCGAACTGCTGCATGGCGGCGACATGAGTGAAGGTCGCCTGCGGGCCGAGAAAGGCGACCTTCATCGGCTCTTCGAGGGAAAGCGAGGCCGAGATGATCTCGCGGAAGACCCGACGCACCCCTTCTTCGGGGAATGGGCCGCTGTTTTTCAAGATCAGCCGGTCGAAAATGGCCTTCTCCCGGCTGGGAACGTAGAAGTCGGCGCGGGCTCCCTTCTTGGCCTTGCCGACCTCGATGACCACCTTCGCCCGCTGGTTGAGCAGGTCGAGAATGCGATCGTCGATGGCGTCGATCCGTTCACGCAGCCGCTGCAGATGTTTCTGGTCCATGCCTTGGCTCCCCCTTTCAGGCGGAACGAAACATTAGCCGATTCACCGGCAAAAAGCAAACCTACCGCCCCCGTTTGCAGGACGCCAAACAATTGTTCGACCGCCTCATCCCGGCGCCAGGATCCACAGGTCGTTCTTGATTTTCGCCCCGCGAACCCCGTAAACTGCTGCGACGCCCCGCGAAGGGACCATCGCCACTCTCAAGGAGCCTGCAACCCATGCCTGTCGCCGACAAGATTCAGACCTTTATCGACCGTTCGTCCTGGATTCGCAAGATGTTCGAGGAGGGCGCCCGCCTCCGGGAAATCCACGGACCGGAAAATGTCTTCGATTTCACCCTCGGCAACCCGACGGTCGAGCCACCGCCCGCCTTCCACCGGCGGCTGCGCGAGCTGGCCGCCAACCCGGAACCGGGCATGCACCGCTACATGAGCAATGCCGGTTACGACGAAACCAGGGCCGCGGTGGCGGCGCGGCTGAGCCGGGAAAGCGGCCTGACCGTCACCGGCGACCAGGTGATCATGACCTGCGGCGCCGGCGGTGCCCTGAACGTGGTGCTCAAGACCCTGCTCAATCCCGGCGACGAGGTCATCATCCTCACCCCCTACTTCGTCGAATACAAGTTCTACATCGACAATCACGGCGGCTGCGCCAAAGAGGTGCCGACCGGCACGGATTTTCAGCTCGACCTGGCGGCCATCGAAGCCGCCCTCGGCCCGAAGACCGCCGCCATCATCGTCAATTCGCCCAACAACCCGACCGGCGTCGTCTACCCGGCCGAGGATCTGCGGCGGCTCAACGCCCTGCTGCAGCAGCACGAAAAGAAGACCGGCCGCGCAGTGGTGGTCATTTCGGACGAACCCTACGCCCGCATCGCCTATGACGGCATCCGGGTGCCGTCCGTCTTCAGCTGCATCGACAATGCTGTCATCGTCACATCCCACTCCAAGGACCTCGCCCTGCCGGGCGAGCGCATCGGCTTTCTCGCCGCCAGCCCCAAAATGGCCGACTGCGAGGCCTTCATGGCCGGAGCCGTCTTCTGCAACCGGGTTCTCGGCTTCGTCAACGCTCCGGCCCTGGCCCAAAGGCTGGTGGCCGGACTGCAGGAAGAGAGCGTTCCGATCACGCCCTACCAGCAGAAACGGGATCTGCTCTACGAGCGCCTGACCGGACTCGGCTTCAGGATGGTCAAGCCGGGCGGCGCCTTCTACCTCTTTCCGCAATCGCCCATCGAAGACGACGTCGAATTCGTCCGCCGCGCCCAGGCGCGGAACATCCTGCTGGTTCCGGGCAGCGGCTTCGGCGCGCCGGGCTACTTCCGCATCGCCTACTGTATCGACCTCGAGGTGATCGAGCGCAGTCTGCCGGCGTGGGAGCAACTGGCGGCCGACTTCAATCTGGCCTAGGCCAAAGGAAAAAATCGATACGGCGGTTCATGCCGCCGGAGATGCCGGCCGCAGGTCTTTCAGCCGCAGCTGCAGACTGACACGGCCGTTCCAGCGGTTGAAGGCGGGGGTGAAGAGAATGTCGTGGAAACCGCGCAACGACTCCGCCTGCGGTCCCATGTTGAAGGCGATGGCCGGCAGGCTGGTTCCAGCCTGCCGCACCAGACAGCGCAGATGTCTGCCGTCGCCGACCGTTTCGATCCGGTGCAGCTCCACCTGTTCGGCGACAAAGACCGGCTCCGGATTCCCCATGCCGAAAGGCGCCAGGCGCTCCAGCTCGTCGACCAGTTCCGGATCGATCTCGTCCAGCTGCACCACGCCGTCATGGAGCAGAACCGGCCGCAGATCGTCGGCGGCCAGAAGCTGTCTGGCCGTTCGTTCGAAGGCAGCCGCCAGCTCCCCGACCGCCGAACGCGACAGCGAAAAACCGGCCGCGTACTCGTGGCCGCCGAAGCCGGAAAGATGGTCGGCGCATTGCTGCAATCCCTGGTAGAGGTGAAAACCGCGGATCGAACGCCCCGATCCCTTGCCCAGATCCCCGTCGAGAGCGATCAGCAGGGTCGGCCGTCCATAGCGCTCCACCAGGCGACTGGCGACGATGCCGATGACACCCTGGTGCCAGGAGTCATCCGCCAGCACGATGGTGTAATTCTCCGGTAAACCGGCAAGCTTTTGTACCGCCGCGTCGAAGGTCTGCTGCTCGATCTGCTGCCGCTCCCGGTTCCAGGCATCCAGGCGCTCGGCCAGTTCCCCGGCCTGGCGTGCATCCTCGCTCAGCAGCAGACGCACACCGGTTGCCGCATCCTCCAGCCGGCCGGCGGCATTGAGCCGGGGAGCCAGGCGAAAGCCGACGGCGCCGGCTGTGACCTCGCGTACGCCGGCGACCCGTTTCAGGGCGCCGATACCCGGACGGGGCTGCCGCTCCATCAGCCACAGACCGTGCCGGACGAAGGCCCGGTTGATCCCCCTGAGCGGAACGAGGTCGGCGACGGTGCCAAGAGCAACCAGATCGAGCCAGTCGCGCAGGTCCGGCTCCGGCCGGCTGGCGAACCAGCCCTGTTGCCGCAACCGACGGCGCAGGGCGACCAGCAGCATGAAGGCCACCCCTACCCCGGACAGGTACTTGTCGGGAAAGGCACAGCCCGGCTGGTGGGGATTGACCAGGGCGGTGGCCCCGGGAAGCGTCTCGGGAGGCTGATGGTGATCGGTGATGATCAGATCGAGGCCGAGGCTTGCGGCCAGCTCGGCCTCCTGCAGGGCCGAAACGCCACAGTCGACGGAGACAACGACCCGGCTTCCCTGTCCGGCGGCCTGTTTCAGCGCCGCCGCGGAGAGTCCGTAGCCGTCCTTCAGGCGCAGGGGAATATGGTAGTCGACCCGGCCACCGAGCCGGCTCAAAACGGCGACCAGCAGGGCGGTGGCGGTGATGCCGTCGACATCGTAGTCGCCGTGCACGGCGATTGCCTCATCCCGCTTGAGGGCGGCGGTCAGGCGCTCGACCGCCTCCGGCATGCCGCGAAGCAGAAAGGGGTCGGGAAGATCGGCCAGACGCGGGCTGAAGAAAGCCCTGGCCGCGGCTTCGTCATCAATCGCCCGGCCGAGCAGAACCCTCGCCGTCAGAGGATGGATGCCAAGGGCCGACACCAGCCGGCCAACCGCTTCGGAGGACGTCTCGTCCCTGGACCGCCAACGGCGAAGCTGCACCGGCTTCATCGCGGTCCGGCTCCATCGACCGGGGCTTTCAGCAGGGGCTGAATCTCGATCCGTCCGAGATAGGGATCGCGCTGGCGATCGAACAGCAACTCCCCGATGCGCTCCGGCTCCGTACCGCCCCACCAGTTGCGACCCGCCGGCACATCCTCCGGAACCTCTTCGCCCAGCACCAGATGATAATCGACCGCGCTGACGAAGTTGTTGTACTCGATGTGCACCTCTTTCGGATGCGCGGTAATGAAGATGCTGCGGCCGTTGTCGACAAATTCGTTGTGACAGATCACCGGTGATCCATAATGAAAACGGATGCCGCTGCCGTTTCGCTCGAAGCGGTTGTGCTCGATCAGAATCTCGCTGGAATGAAAGCGCACGGCGATCCGGTTGCGACGAAAAACGCTCTGTTCGACGTAGACGGTGGAATTCTGGGCATGCAGGGCGCTGTCGGCCCCCTCGAAACGGCAGTAGGCGAAGACTGCTTCGGAACTGTCGCCGATGTTGATTCCGCCCCAGCTTCCGGGCGCGATGGTCCGTGTCGCCGGCCGGAAGCGGATGGGGGCCTGTGCCGTTCCGCGAGCATCAATGACTCCCCGGACGATCAGCTCGGATCCGGTGAAATTGGGATGCTCCCGCCAGCGGTCGTCACCGGGCGCGGGAGAATGGAAAATGACCTCCGTTCCCGGAAGGATGGTCAGCCGGCTGTCTTCCGCCAGCACCAGATCGCCGGCAATGTCAACCCTCCCCTGCCAGACGACATCCCCGTGCAACACCTCCGCCCGGTATAGACGCGCAGGGGTGCAGGCGGTCAGCAAGGTGATTGCCAGCAACGATATGAGCGACAGCAGACGCATCGATCGCAAAGGGAAAAGTCCCCGAAAACAGACGGCCGGGCTTGCGCCCGGCCTCCTTACCTATTGCCCCGCCGACGGAGCCGGCTGACCCGCCGGAATCGGCGGATGGGACTTCAGAAACTCGAGTTCCTTGCGCACCTGCTCGGCACCGGGACCGGAAGGATTGAGAGCGAGAAACTTTTCCCACGCCTTGACGGCATTGGGAAAATCCTGCAGATCGTAGCGATAGACCACTCCGAGGTTGTACAGGCTCTGGGCATGTTGCGGATCGATTTCGGCCGCCTTCTCGAAGTTGGCGATCGCCCGGTCGAACCAGCCCATCCGGCGGAACATGATCCCCTGGTCGGTCAGCACGTTGGGATCGTTGCCATCGAGCTCCAGCGCCTTGCCATAGGCCTCGATCGCCTTCATCGGCTGCTGGGAATCGAAATAGGTGTTGCCCAGCTGCACCCAGGCGTTGCGATTCTCCGGCTCCTTGGCCAGCAGTTCCTCCAGTCGGCGGATATTCTGCTGATGGTTGACGACCGGCGGCGCCTGAACCGGCGGCGCCGTCACTACCGGGCCACCACCACCGACCTTGGTTCCAATCATGAAGCCGACCAGGATGCCGACGATGAAGGCAATGATGGTGAAGACCAGGGTTTCCTTGTTTTTCATCAGGCCTTACCTCCCACCGCCTTCACCTCGGCGCGGCGGCGCTTGACGTCCTGCCAGAGGATAAGCAGGGGACTGGCGACGAAGATGGACGAATAGGTGCCGATGACGACGCCGACCAGAAGGGCGAAAGCGAAGTTGTGGATCACCCCGCCGCCGAAGATGAAGAGCGCCAGCACCACCAGCAGGGTCGTGCCGGAGGTGAGAATGGTGCGCGACAGGGTTTCGTTGATGCTGCGATTGACGATAATGGGAAAGCGTTCCTTGTGATAGCGCCCCATGTTCTCACGGATACGGTCGTAGACGATGATGGTGTCGTTCAGCGAATAACCGATGATGGCGAGAAAGGCGGCGATGATCGGCAGGTCGATCTCCTTGTTGAACAGCGAGAAGGCGCCGAGGGTGATCAGCACGTCATGCACCAGGGCGAGCACGGCGCCGACGGCGAACCGGAACTCGAACCTGAGGGTGATATAGATCAGGATGGCGATCATGGCGAAGAGAACGGCTTTCATCCCCTTCTGCCGCAGGTCCTTGCCGACCTGTGGGCCGACCATTTCGACCCGGCGGATATCGACCTTGCCGGCGCCGTAACGCGCCTCGAGCGTCTCCTTGACCTTCTTGCCGAGCCCCTTGAGCTCCGAACTGGTCGCCTGGGCACGGATCAGAAATTCGTTGGCGTCATCCCCGAACTGCTGGACGACAACGCCACCCATGTTCAGAGGCGCCAGGGCCTCCTTGATCTCGGCCGCCGAGGTGGTTTCGGCGAACCGGACCTGCGCCAGGGAGCCGCCGGCGAAATCAATGCCGTAATTGGGCCCGCCCTTGACCACCAGGGAGACGAGGCCGACCAGAATCAGCAGTACGGAAAGGCCGAACGCCAGCTTGCGCTGGCCGACGAAATCGAAATTGACATCCGGTTTGATCAGTTGCATGGCCGCCTCCTTCTCAGATGCTCAGGCTCTTGACCTGGCGGCGGTCAAGGAAGAAATCATAGATCAGACGCGTAACATAGATCGCCGTGAACATCGAGGCGAGAATGCCGATGGAGAGCGTCACGGCAAACCCCTTGACCGGCCCGGTACCGAACTGGAACAGAACCAGGGCGGCGATCAGCGTAGTCACGTTGGCGTCGACGATGGTCAGAAAGGCCTTGCCATAGCCGGCGTCGATGGCGGCGCGGGGGCTCTTGCCCAGGCGCAGCTCCTCCCGGATCCTCTCGAAGATCAGCACGTTGGCGTCGACCGCCATGCCGACGGTGAGCACGATACCGGCGATGCCCGGCAGGGTCAGAGTCGCCTTGAACAGCGCCAGCAGTGCCATGATGAAGACGACGTTGAGGATCAGGGCAATGTTGGCGATGACGCCGGAGAGGCGATAGTAGGCCACCATGGCCAGCAGCACCAGGATGCCGCCGATGATGATCGACATGCGGCCCTTGTCGATCGAATCCTTGCCGAGCGAAGGCCCGACGGTACGGTCTTCGAGAATCTTGACCGGCGCCGGCAGGGAGCCGGCACGCAGAACGATGGCCAGGTCGGTCGCCTCCTGTTCGGTGAAGGAGCCGCTGATCTGGGCACTGCCGCCGGAGATCCTCTCGCGGATGACCGGCGCCGAGTATACGGTGTCGTCAAGCACGATGGCCATGCGCCGGCCGACATTCGCCACCGTCACCTGATCGAAGCGCTTGGCGCCGATGGCGTTGAAATCGATGGCCACATAGGGTTCGTTGAAGCGGGAATCGATGCGGACCTGGGCGTTGGACAGCAGATCGCCGGTCATCACCGCCTTGCTCTCGACCACGATGGGAGTCTCGGTCACCGCCCCCGTCCGCCGGTTGACGTTGCGCAGGTAGAGCACCTGGGCGCCGCGCGGCAGATTTCCTTTCAGCGCCTCCTGCGGGTTGACATCGTCCAGGACCATCTTGAATTCGAGCCGGGCGGTCTGGCCGAGCAGGGAAATGGCCCGTTCCGGATCCTTGATCCCCGGCAGCTGGACCAGAATCCGGTTGCCGCTCTGCAGCTGCAGGGTCGGCTCGGAAACGCCGAACTCGTCAACCCGGTTGCGCAGGGTTTCCAGGGCCTGGCGGATGGCATAGTCGCGGATACTGGCGATTTCCTGGTCGCTGAGCCGGTAATGCTTCTGGATATAGCCCCCCTCGGCGGGCAGGGTCAGCGCCTCAAGGCTGGGGAAATTCTCCTGCATGATGGCATCGACCTGGCGGGCAGCCTCCTCGTCATAGACGATGACGGCCAGACGGTCGACCTGCTGCCGCTCCACCCGCTTGTAGATGACATCCTTCTCCTTGAGCAGCCCCTCTACCTGGTCGACGAGACTGTCGATTCGCGCTTCAACGGCCTTGTCCACATCGACGCCGAGAACCAGATGCATGCCGCCCTGCAGGTCGAGCCCCTTCTGGATCGGCGCAAAGGCGTCAGGCCACCAGCCCGGCAGGCTATCCTTGCCGACCAGGGTCGGCGCCAGGGCGACGAATGCGAGCAGCAGGCAGAACAGGACCAGCAGGCCCCGCCACTTCAAACTCCTGGACATGACAGATTGAACTCCTTTCAGGGGAACATGCGCCGGTCGGGCCGGCTTTGACTGGCCGTTGCCGCCAACGGACTACTGGTCGCTGTTCTGTCCGGGTACGGCCACGATGGAGCTGCGACTGAACTTGACCTTGACGCCCTGGGCGATCTCGACGGTCACCACGTCGTCAGCCAGGGCACTGATGCGGCCATGGATGCCGCCGGCCGTCGTCACCTGGTCACCGACCTTGAGATTCTCGATCAGCTGCCGGTGCTGCTTGGCCCTTTTCTGCTGCGGACGGATGAGCAGAAAATAGAAGATGGCAAACATGATGACGAGCATGATGATGCCGCTGTAAGGGTTCTGCTGCGCTCCTGCGCCGCCGTTGGCCGCCATGGCGTAAGCAGTTGAAACCATGTGTTCCTCCTTGGCTGGGTCTTTCGTTGATTGATAAATGATAAAACGTTTCGGCCGGCAGTCTCCGGTCCGTCAGGACTCCACATTCTGTCGGCGTGCATGAAACTCTCTGCGAAACTCGCCAAAACGGCCGGCCTCGATCGCGTCCCGGGCGCTGGCCATTAGGTGCAGATAATAGTGCAGATTGTGGTGAGTATTCAATACCGATGAAAGAATTTCATTGGCCTGAAACAGATGTCGCAGATACGCCCGGCTGTAATGTCGGCAGACATAGCAGCTGCAGTTCTCGTCCAGAGGGCGTTCATCCTCGCGATAACGGGCCTGCTTGATGCTGATTTTGCCGCGGCTGGTGAACAAAACACCGTTGCGGGCGTTGCGGGTCGGCATGACACAGTCGAACATGTCGGCTCCGCGGGCGATACCCTCGATCAGGTTCTCCGGCGTACCGACCCCCATGACATAGCGGGGAGCCTCTTCCGGAAGCAGCGGCAGGCTGTACTCCATGACGTCATACATCAGGGAGGTCTCCTCACCGACCGACAGTCCGCCAAGTGCATATCCCTCGAAGCCGATCGCCATCAGCTCCTCGGCGCTTCGCCGTCGCAGGTCGGGCTCCATCCCTCCCTGCACGATGCCGAACAGAGCGGCGCCGTCCCCTTCCCTCCGCGCATGGCGACACCGTCGGGCCCAGCGGCCGGAACGGGCGGTGGAAGCAGCGACATAGGCCCTGTCGGCCGGATAGGGGATGCATTCGTCGAAAGCCATAATGATGTCGGCACCGAGCGCCTCCTGGATGGCAATCGACTTTTCCGGCGTCAGCTGGTGCCTGCTGCCGTCGAGATGCGACTGGAACACGGCCCCCTCCTCGTCGATCCTGCGCAGTTCGCCGAGGCTGAAAACCTGAAACCCGCCGCTGTCGGTCAGGATAGGACCGTCCCAGTTCATGAACCGATGCAGCCCGCCAAGGCGCTTGATGAGTTCATGCCCCGGCCGCAGATAGAGATGGTAGGTATTGCCGAGAATGATCTGGGCGCCGATCTGCCTCAGGGTCTCGGGCAGCATCCCCTTGACAGTGGCCTGGGTACCGACCGGCATGAAGACCGGTGTTTCGACCACGCCACGCCGGGTCTGCATCCGCCCCCTGCGGGCACAAGTCTCGCCATCCCGGGCAAGCAGCTGAAAATGAAATCCCTGTCTGTCCATTCTCTTCGGTCGCGAACCTGCGCTCACAGGATGAGCATGCAGTCTCCGTAGCTGAAAAACCTGTACCTTAGCGCAACCGCCTCCCGGTAGGCCCGCAGAATCCGCTCCCGTCCGGCGAAGGCCGACACCAGCATCAGCAGGGTCGATTTCGGCAGATGAAAGTTGGTGACCAGGGCGTCCACCACCCGGAATTCGAAACCGGGATAGATGAAAAGGTCACTGAAGCCGCAGCCGGCTTCGACACGGCCACTTTTCCTGGCTGCATCCTCAAGGGCGCGTGTGACCGTGGTGCCGACCGCAATCACCCGGCCGCCGTTCTCTCTGACCCGGGCCACAGTCGCGGCCGTTTCCGGCGGGATGTCGTAGAACTCTTCGTGCATCCGGTGCTGGCGGATATCGTCGCAGCGCACCGGCAAAAAGGTGCCGATGCCGACATGGAGGGTCAGGGTGCATACATGACAGCCCCGGTTCCGGATCCGCTCCAGTACCTCGGGCGTAAAATGCAACCCTGCCGTCGGCGCCGCCACCGCCCCCTCGTTGCGGGCGACAACGGTCTGGTAGCGCTCCCAGTCTGCCGGCTCCGGCTGGCGACGGATATAGGGCGGGAGCGGCAGCCCGCCGATCTCGTCGAGCACCTGCCGGAACGATCCGGGGCAATGGAAGCGAAGAATGCGGAAGCCATCCCCCTGGTCTCGCACCACTTCGGCCCGCACATCGGGCGCGAAAACGATATCCACACCGGGCCGGACCGGTCTGGAGGACCGGGTCAGACAGAGCCAGCTCTCGTCATCGCCGATCCTGCGCACCAGCAGGACCTCGACCTGCCCCCCGGTCTCCTTCCTGCCCTGGAGCCGGGCCGGCATGACCCGCGTGTCGTTCAGAATCAGGCAATCACCAGCAGCAAGGTAATCGACGAGATCGGGGAACCGGCGGTGAGCGATCAGGTCGCCGGCCCGGTCGACCACCAGCAGCCGGGAGGCATCCCTCTTTTCAACCGGCTGCTGGGCGATCAGCTCCTCGGGAAGGTCGAAATTGAAATCATCCAGTCGCATGCGATTCCGGGCCAGTCGATTCAGCAGGGCGTCAGTCGGAAACGGGGGACTAACAAGACCATACTCGACGGCGAAAGTCAACGCAGTTCAACCGGCCAGGTCCAGCTTCCACTCCGCCATCGGACCTAGCCGCCGGTCGCCAGATAGACCACCAGCAGGCCGGCCATCATGCTCAGAAATCCCGTCAGGCGCAAAGAACCTTCCGGAAGCGTCGACAGCCGCAGGACGAAACGCCGCATCCGTTCGGGAGACAGGAACCAGGGAACTCCCTCGAAAACCAGCATCAGGCCGAAACCGAGCATCAGTTTTTCCATAAAAACCTTAAAATTTTCTATATCTTGGATGGCAGATTAATTGCAACAGACTGAGCTTGTATAGCACGGGACCATTCTTGATTGCACCGGTGCACCCTGTCAATACTTCGTCCGGCGGCGGGAACCGTCATGTTTTCAGATGTTTTGCTTCGCTGCGTCCGTGAAGGCGGACCGAACGAACGTATACGGGACATTCAGGCTTTTCACCGCAATTTCGGGATAACACCGGCCTGCGGACTCCAACTTCGGGTGGCAATAACGCTGGCATGAATTCTCTCAAGGTCAAAATCCTCGGTTTGACCACCGCCATCATGGTCCTGGCAGTGGGCCTGGCACTCTGGCACAACCTGGAGACCCAGAGAACCATGCTGCGCCGTTTCGCCGACCAGAGCGGGCGGGTGCTGGGAGAGACCATCCGCAACAGCATCATTGCCAACATGGCCGCCGGCCAGAACCAGGAAGTCGCCCGGGTCATTGAACGCATCAGCCGTGAACCGGCCATCGACGACATCCATATCTTCGACGACTCCGGCCGCATTCTCATCTCCTCCAGGCCCGAAGAGGTCGGTGACCTGGTTCCGGGCAGCGAACTGCTGGCCTACCGTTCAAACGAACATACCTTTGTCCATACCACCGCCGGCAACGAAATCCACTCCACCCTCGTTCCCATCGAAAACGCCCCGGTCTGCCACCGCTGCCATGATCCCCAGGCCAAGGTTCTCGGGATTCTCAATGTCCATCTTTCCCTGGACGAAATGGCGACCATCCAGCGCAAGGGCAAGCAGGCCACACTCGTCTCCTCTCTCGCACTGCTGCTGATCATGGTCGTCGCCCTGAGCGCCTTTATCATCATCTACGTCGACCGCCCCCTGCGCCGCTTCGCCAAGGCCATGAACCATCTTGAGGAAGGCGACTTCGATGACGCCCGAACCGACATCACCAGCTCGAAGGAAATGGCGATCCTCTCGGAAAAATTCAACCGCATGGTCGACCGGCTGCGGGAACTGATCGACCGGACGGTCTCCCAGGAACGGGAGATGGCCATAGCCCAGGAGAAACTGGCGCATCACGATGAAATCCAGAGCATGAACATCACCCTCGAGGAACGGCTCAAGGAGATCGAATACCTCAACATCACCCTCGAGGAGCGCATCGAGGAGATCGAGGAAGCCAACTACAAGATCGCCGACCTGGCCAGCGAACTCGAGGAGCGCAACACCAACCTGCAGGACGCCGTCAACCGGCTGCAGGCCCTGCACCGCATGGGACTCGACATCAACGCCACCATGGATCTCGACCAGCTCTTCACCACCCTGGTCCACCAGACGGTCGAAACCCTGCAGGCAAGAATCGGATACATCCTGCTGCTGGAAAAGGATTCCTGGACCCTGACCATCGGCGCGGCCGAAGGCATCCCCGAACACATCGACCGCGGCATGCGGATCCCGATGAAACCGGGGGGCGTTTCCCAGTGGGTAGTACGCAACCGGCAGCCGCTGCTGATCACCGACATCGAACATGCCAGGGAATTCAGTCGGGTCAGCCGCCTGGGGTTCACCCGCGAAACGGTCGTCTGCGCACCGCTCAAAAGCGGCGACGAGATCATCGGCACCATGACCATCGCCAACCGTCACGACGGTCAGGGCTTTACCTCCGAAGACCTCGAACTGCTTTCCACCATCGCCGCCCAGGCGAGCGTCGCCATCAAGAACGCCCGACTCTACGAAGAGCAGGAAAAGACCTACCTGAGTACGGTACAGGCCCTGGTTTCAGCGGTCGAAGCGAGTGACGCCTACACCCGCGGGCATTCGGAACGGGTCAAACGCTATGCCATGCGACTGGCTGCCTTCATGGATCTGCCGGCCGAAACACAGCGCAAGATAGAGCAGGCGGCCATCCTGCACGACATCGGCAAGATCGGCATCTGCGAATCGCTTCTGCACAAGACAGAAGCCCTTGACAAGGACGACATCCACACTCTTCGGCAACATCCGTCCATCGGAGTCCACATCCTGGAGCCGATCCGTTTTCTCGCTCATGTCCGGGAAATCATTCTGCAGCATCACGAACGTTACGACGGCAGCGGCTATCCCTGCGGCATCAAGGGGGACGAGATGCTCATCGAGGCCAAGATTCTGGCCGTCGCCGACACCTATGACGCCATGACCACCGACCGTCCCTACCGAAAGGCCCTGAGCCACGAAGTCGCAATTGCCGAAATCAGGGAGCACGCCGGTACCCAGTTCGACCCCGATATCGCCCAGGCCTTTCTAGCCATGATGGAGCAGGAAGACCAGGCCAGTCAGGTCTTCGCGTCATGACCGGCGGCATCCTCCAACGCCTGCGCAACCTGCCGCTGTCCGGCAGGATTCTGGCACCTTTCTTCATCCTGCTCGTTCTTCTCGGCGTCATAGCAACCCTCGGCGTCGTCTACCAGACCCGGAAAACCCTTTCCGATACCATCGACAGCAACCTGCTGGCCATGCAGTCCACCATCGAACAGGCGATCCGCGACCGGGAGGCCCGATTGCGGAGTGAATCGGCCTTGGTGAGCGCCATGCTGGAACAGGGCATCGATCTCAGTTCGCTGCATGACCGCAAAATTCTTCAGGACATGAACCGGCACCGCTTCCGCGTCCTCACGCCGACCGACATCGTTCATACAGAAAACAGGGAACTGCGCCAGCTTTTCAAACATGCCGGCAAAAGCGGACGTGAACGCATCCGCTTTCTGAACGATGACCGGACCGGTCCGGCGCTGGTACTGGTCCGCCCTTTTCAAACCAACGATGGCCACTCACGTTTTCTCCTCGGTACAGAACCCCTGGGCAAACCCTTTCTTTCGCGGCTGATGCGCAACCTTCAGGGACGCTGCTTTCTGTTTGATTACAACGGTCGCTACCTTTCCGGCACCACCGGAACCGTCCCGCCGATCCGCCTGGACAACCAGCAAATTGCCGAAATTTCGGCTGGAAAAAAACTCGTGGTTCCAACGGGGTGGGAAAGATACCAGCTTTTTGCCGTCCCCTTGGGGACGACGGACATGGTCATTCTCGCGGTCGGCATCTCGACCATAGGCCTGACGACCCTGGCCGGCAACCTGGCCCTGGGCTCCAGCCTGACCCTCGCCGCCGCCCTGCTTTTCTCGGGTCTCTTCTTCAGCCGCCACATCCGCAGGCTGCTGGCACCGGTCAGAGAGCTGGCCAAGGCCACTGAGACCATCAGCGCAGGCAACTTCCAGATCGAGATTCCGGTCAGATCCGAAGACGAACTCGGCATCCTGACCCGTTCGTTCAACACCATGGTTAGGCAGCTCGATATCCTCTACCAGGAAAAGATCGCCAAGGAGAGGGAGCTGGCCACCCTCGACCAGGAAAAACATTACAAAGAGATCCTCGAGGCGAAAAACGCGGAGATCGAAAGGGTCAACAGGGAGTTGCGCAAGCGCCTGAAGGAGATGTCTGCTCTGATGGAACTGAACCGGGCCATGACCTCGTCCCTCGACCTCGACATTCTCTTCGAACGGATGCTGGCGACCATTATCGACCAGTTTCTCTGCGACCGCGTGGTCCTCTTCACCTACAATCCGGGCAACGAGGAACTGCTGGTCCGAAAGGCGCACGGCATCGACCAGGACCTGCTGCGCGGTGTTTCATTCAGCCTGGGCGAGGGCATCACCGGCAAGGCGGCGCTGGCCCAGAAGATCATCTATGTCGCCGACCTGCAGAAGGACGAGCGCACCCTCGGCTACAAGGGGCGGCACCACTCCCGCGGCTCGATGGTCGCCATCCCGCTGGTGGTAAAGCAGCGGCTGGTAGGCGTTCTCAACCTGCACAAGATCGAAACCGATGCTTTCAGTGGCGAAGAGCTCAAGCTACTGCAGGCTATCGCCAACCAGGCCGCCATCTCCATCGACAACAGCCAACTGTTCGAAAAGGCCCGCGACCTGTCGAATACCGACGAACTGACGGGACTGGCCAACCGCCGACATTTCCAGATGATCCTCAAGCGCGAGGCGGCCCAGGCCAGGCGCTTTCATTCCCATTTCAGCCTGATCATGGCCGATATCGACCATTTCAAGGCCTTCAACGACACTCACGGCCATCTCAAGGGAGATATTGTCCTGAAGAAAGTGGCGGACATCCTGCTGCAGAACACCCGCGGCATCGACCTGGTCGGTCGCTTTGGTGGTGAGGAATTCGTGATCCTGCTGCCCAAAACGGACAAGGCGGGGGCGGAAGCGGCGGCGGAAAAACTCCGGAGCCACATCCTGGCAGAGAACTTCCCCGGCGAAGAGAAGAGTCAGCCCGGCGGCTGCCTCACGCTGTCGCTGGGCATTGCCGAATATCCGGGCGACAGCACCGATATCTACGAGCTGCTCGATATGGCCGACCGGGCACTCTATCGGGCCAAGGAAAACGGACGCAACTGCGTTGTGAGCTGGCGGGAGGAGATTCACGCCGTCTCCTGACCCGCCGCCCGGTCTGGCTATCTTCCCGCCGCCTGCCGCCGCGCAGCGTCGCGCACGAAATTCTCCAGCGAACGATCGTAGCTTCTTTCCCCTTCCGGCGAAAAGAAACAGCCGGTGACTTCCCCCCTGCTTCGGTGAAACAGGACGCACTGGCAGCAGTTGCCCCGCTTGCCGCAGCTGGTGTAGGTGCAGCTGCAGTGGTCGATTCCGGCTTTGCAACCTCCGTTCATGGCACTCCTTCTTCAAGCCCGCGACCGCTCAGGGCCAGACGGCAACCGCCTCCAAACCGGTCGTTTCGTCCAGGCCAAGCAACAGGTTGAAATTCTGCACCGCCTGCCCAGCAGCCCCCTTGAGCAGATTGTCGATGACCGAAACCACGACGACCCGGCCTGTCCGTCCATCGACCACGGCCCCGACATCGCAGAAGTTACTGCCGACGACCTGGCGTATGTTCGGCAGTACGCCGCCGGTGCAGCGGACAAAGAATTCATCCTGGTAAAAACGGGCATAGAGCTCGTCCAGCTCCGGCTGACTGACCGGCCTGAGCAATGTCGCGTAAAGGGTCGACAGAATGCCACGATTGACCGGCAGCAGGTGCGGCGTGAAGCTGACCTTGACCGGCTGGCCGGCAAGCTGGCCGAGGGTCTGCTCGATTTCCGGCGTATGACGATGCCGCGGCAGGCCGTAGGCCTTGAATCCCTCGTTGACCTCGCAAAAGAGGCTGTCGAGCTTGGCGGAGCGGCCGGCGCCGCTGGTTCCCGACTTGCTGTCGATGATCAGGCTGTCGGGGGCGATCAGACCATCTTTCAGCAACGGGGCCAGGCCGAGAGCGACACTGGTCGGATAACAGCCAGGATTGGCGACAAGCCGCGCCTGCCGGATGTCATCACGAAAGAGTTCGGGCAGGCCGTAGACCGCTTCTTTCAGCAGCTGCGGGCTGCTGTGGGGCTGGTACCACTCCTCGTAGACCGCGGCGTCACGCAGCCGGTAATCGGCCGACAGGTCGACCACCTTCAGTCCCGCCTGCAACAGTTCCGGAACGACCCCCATGGCGGCCTGATGCGGCAGGGCGGTAAAGACAACATCGGCGTCTCCGGCGATGTCGGCGGGTTCGCCGTCGGTAAACTCGAGTCCGCACATGCCGCGCAGGGACGGAAAGACATTCTCCACCTTCTGCCCGGCAAACTGCCGGGAAGTCACGCAGACCAGTTCGACCTTCGGGTGTGATGCGAGCAGACGCAGCAACTCGACCCCCGTGTAACCACTACCTCCGAGAACGGCAACGCGTTTTTTCATCTCGACCTCTTGGTGGATTCGGAAAAAGGAAACGGACCTACATCCCAAACATCGCTCCGCCACCAAGATACCAAAGGCACCCAAAAGGTCAAAAACGAAATTCTCCAACGCGGAGACAGAGAGGATCGGAGGCGGAGAGAAAAAGCGTAACTTTCGCAGGCTTGAAATCAGAATCTTTTCTGTCTCTTGCCGCGGGCTCTTCCTCTCCGCGTCTCTGCGTTAAAAATGATTTTCTTGGTGTTCCTGGAGCCCTGGTGGCCGGTTTTTGCGAAAAACCTTATTTTGTGAGTTGTCGAACCGAAAGAAAAAGGGGAGTCGCAAATGCGGCTCCCCCAGCGGATTTCGGTCTGGCGAACAAACGCCAGAAAAACCGGAATGCTTAACGTTTGGAGAACTGGAAGCTCCGTCGGGCGCCGCGGCGACCGTACTTCTTTCTCTCTTTGACGCGGCTGTCGCGTGTTACGAAACCGGCTTTTTTCAGCACACCCCGCAACTCGGAATCAGCCTCGATCAGCGCCTTGGTGATGCCGTGCTTGATGGCTCCTGCCTGTCCGGAAGCGCCGCCGCCGCAGACGTTGACCCAGACATCCCACTTGCCAAGGTTGTTGGTCAACTCCAGCGGCTGACGAATGATCATCTTGGAGGTTTCGCGACCGAAGTATTCGTCGATGTCCCGCTTGTTGACAGTGATCACTCCCGTTCCCGGCTTGATCCAGACCCGGGCGACAGAACTCTTCCTCTTCCCGGTAGCATAGTATTTCTGCTCGGCCATGATCTATCTTCTCCTGGTTCTCAGTCCTGAATCTCAAGGGGTTTCGGCTGCTGGGCCGCGTGCGGATGCTCGGCACCGGTATAGACCTTCAGCTTGCGGAACATCTGCCGACCGAGCCTGTTCTTGGGGAGCATTCCCTTGACAGCCTTCTTGATCAGCTCCTCGGGCTTTTTCTCCAGCAGCTTCTCGGCAGTGATCTCCTTCAGGCCGCCCGGATAGCCGGAGTGACGATAATAGGTCTTGGCAGCAAGCTTGTTCCCGGTCAGCCGGACCTTGTCGGCATTGAGAACGATGACGAAATCGCCGGTATCGACATGCGGAGTGTAAATCGGCTTGTGCTTGCCACGCAGGATGCGCGCGATCTGCGCGGCGGCGCGACCGAGAACCTTCCCCTCGAGGTCGACAACGTACCAGTTCTTCTGCACGGTGGCAGGGTTTGCAGCTTTGGTGCTCATGCTATCCTCTCTATTGGCAACTGTGATTTTACGGGGCTCACAGAAACACAGAAGTTAGCTGAAACCCGCCGGAAAGTCAAGAGCCTTTTTCGTCAGATCAGCTTGGGTCGAATGCTCAGAACCGGACAGGACGCGTGCTGCACCACACGTTCGGCGGTACTGCCGATCAACAGGTGGGAAAGACCGGTCCGGCCGTGGGTGCCGATGACGATCATTTCGACCTTTTCCTCCTCGGCGACCCGGCAGATCTCCTTGAAAGGTACCCCGGTGGCGACCCGGTAGCGGACCTCGATGCCGCCGCCTTCCGGCAGATGCGGCGCCGTTTCCTTCTGCAGGTGGTCGAACGCCGTCTTTTCACGGTCCAGCAGAAACGGAGCGTCAGGAGCGAACAGGGGCAGACTGTCGTCCAGCGGCGGCAGGACATGCAGCAGAATCAGAACCGGCTCGACCAACTCCTGCAGACCGACGGCATAGCGAAGACTTTCCCAGCTGTAGACCGAGAAATCGATGGGTACCAGGATGCACATCGCCCTCTTCAAACTCCGGAACCTCCCCTTTCATCGTCCCGGACTTGCGGGGGCAGCCATCGGCGGATCCGGGATTCTTCTTGACTATAACCGCCGCTCCACGGTTTGCAACAGGCGGGTTCAGTAGAAGACCCGCATCAGACAGAGGCCCTGGGGCGGAGCCGTCTTGCCGGCGTCTTCCCGCCGCCCCGAGGCAAGCAGTCTGTCGATCGACTCCGGCTGCCGCTTCCCCTGGCCGATTTCGACCAGGGTGCCGACCATGATACGGACCATGTTGCGCAGAAAACCGCTCCCCCTGACATCGAAAAGAAGCAGGTCGCCGTCCTCGCGCAGCTCGCAGGCATCGATGCGGCGGACCGTGGTCCGGACATCGGAGCCCGCAGCGCAAAAAGCGGCGAAATCGTGCTCGCCGACAAACCGTTCCGCCGCCCGGCGCATATCCGCCACCTCCAGCGGTCCGGCCAGCTGCCAGCAATACCGGGCCTGCAGGGGGTGCGGCACGCCGGTCCGCAGAATCCGGTAACGGTACCACTTGCCCCGCGCCGAAAAGCGGGCGTGGAAACCCTCCCCGGCCTCACTGGCGCCGACAACTGCCAGATCACGGGGGAGAAGGGCGCGCAGTCCCTCGACATAGGCCTTGAGCGGCAGCTTCTTCCCGGTATGGAAATGCACAACCTGCTCCCGGGCGTGCACACCGGCATCCGTGCGTCCGGAGGCATGCACCCGAACCTCCTCCTTGAGCAGACGCGACAGAGCCCTTTCCAGTTCTTCCTGCACCGTCCGGCCGTTCGGTTGCACCTGCCAGCCGGCGAAGTCGGTGCCGTCATATTCGAGCGTCAGTCGGATGCAGGTCATGACCAGATCCACAACAGCAGAAAGAAACAGACCGCCAAAGTCCCCAACCGAACCGGAAAGGGCATGGGCGGCAGATCGCTTCCCGCCTCCGCCGGTCCCGCATGGGCCCGCAAAACCGCCAGCCGGTCGGCCCGGTCGGCCAGTTTGATCACCAGAATCTCGATCAGCTCGCCGGCCGCCCGGGCCCGCCGCAAGAGAGCGCCACGGCCCATCTGCCGGGCAAGTTCGGAATGACTTCGCCAGACATCCCCGGTTTCCCGCCGCAGTTCTGGCAGCAGCTGTAGCGCCAGGGGAAGCAGAACGCGCAGGGAGCCGCTCGCCAGTCCCAGCCGGTTCAGGGGAGCCAAAAACCAGCCGAGCGCCTGCGCCAGCCGTTCGCTCTCGGTCGTGGCGGCCAGCAGGGAGGAAAAACCGAAGGCCAGCAGAATCTGCCAGCAGGTCCAGAGCCCGAAGAGCAACCCGTCGCGCGACAGCCAGGGCAGCCCGAACAGGGTGTGCCCGGGGGAGAAAAGCAGATGCAGCAGGACCGTCGACAGCAACAGCCAGCGCAACGGCCGCAGCCAGCGCAGACAGTCGGCAGGCCTCGGCCCGCCCGCTGCCAGGGCGCCGAAGGCAAGAACGCCGGTCAGCAGCAACAGGCCGCCGGCGCTGTTCTCATGAAAGGCCAGCACGATCAGCAAGCAGGCAACAGCCAGTTTCGCCCTCGGATCAAGCCGGTGCAGAAACCGCGGCGCCCCCCTGGCGGGGCCGGCATGTCGTTCGTCGCAGTGGAGCGGATACACGGTCTCGGACACAACCCCTCAAACAGACCGGGCCCGGAAACGGTCCGGGCCCGAGGATCTTGTCGATGCCACACCGGATCAGATGCGGGCGACGATGGCATCCCCCATACCTGCGGTGTCGACCTTGATCTCGCCGGGCTGCCCCTGATAGATGTCGGCGGTCCGGTAGCCCTCGTTCAGCACCGCCTCGACCGCCTTTTCGACAGCCTGGGCCGCTTCGGCCAGGCCGAAGGAATACTTCAGCATCATGGCCGCTGAAAGAATCTGGGCGATGGGGTTGGCGATCCCCTGACCGGCGATGTCCGGCGCGCTGCCGCCCGACGGCTCGTAGAGCCCGAACGAGCCTTCGGCCAGCGAGGCACTCGGCAACATGCCGAGCGAACCGGTCAGCATGGCGGCCTCGTCGGACAGAATGTCGCCGAACATGTTGCCACAGAGCATGACGTCGAATTGCTTGGGCCAGCGGCACAACTGCATGGCGGCATTGTCGACGTACATGTGGCTCAGCTCGACGTCGGGATAGTCCTTCGCCACCCGTTCTACCACCTCGCGCCAGAGAACGGAGGTCGAAAGGACATTCGCCTTGTCGATGGAACAGACCTTTTTACGCCGCTTGCCGGCCGCTTCGAAGGCGACCCGGGCAATGCGCTCGACTTCGGCCTCGCTGTATTTCATGGTGTCGAAACCGGTCCGTTCCGGCCCCGTCCCCTCGATGCCCTTCGGCTGGGCGAAATAGATCCCCCCGGTCAGTTCACGGACCACCAGCAGATCGAAACCGCCTTCGACCACCTCCGGCTTGAGAGAGGAATTCCCGGTCAGGGCCGGAAAGACGATCGCCGGCCGCAGGTTGCAGAACAGCCCGAAAATCTTGCGCAGGGGCAGAAGCGCTCCCCGCTCCGGCTGCTCGTCCGGCGGCAGGGATTCCCATTTCGGGCCGCCGACCGAACCGAACAGAATGGCGTCGGACTGCCGGCACAGCTCGACCGTCGTATCGGGAAGCGCCTTTCCTTCACGGTCAATCGCAATGCCGCCGACATGGGCCGTAGTTCTGGCGAACCTCACCGAAAACTTCTCTTCGACCCGATCGAGAACCTTCATCGCCTCGGCCATGACCTCCGGACCGATTCCGTCCCCGGGCAGAACAGCTATCTTGAACTCTTGCGACATCCAACCCTCCTCTGGTTGGCCTGGACAAACCGGATTATGGCAATCCCAAACCCTGTAACCAGGCGATTTTTAAACGGAAGCCACTATAGGAAGAGGCAGGACGGATGTCAACGAATTTGCGGCGCAGATTCCTGAATCAGTGAGTTCACGCCGGATGGAGAGTACAGGTACTTGGCCTGAATGCGGTTTGCAAAAATCTTGGGCGCACCCACAGGTTCGCCGGTGATTTTTGAAAAACGCAGGCGGGTAAATGACTTGTGCTATCCGCCGGTGATGAGCTCACTGATTCAGGGGATTGGAAAAACCGGTCAGGCATGACCGGCGTCGGGATCGAACAGCCCCTTTTCGACCGGACGGCCGGCAAGCAGACGCATGCGCCGCAGGGCATTGACGCCGTATTCGGCCGCCTCAAGAATCTCGAGCTGCTTCTCCTGGGGCAGTTCACGGTAGAAACGGATCAGGTCCTGTTCGTCACGGGTCAGCTGGGATGAGAGTTGCTCTGACATTTCAGCCTCCTGAAAAATGCCTGCGACAGCATGCGTATCATTTTACTTCATTTCGGCCGAATGTCCGGAAAAGCGCAGAAAATTAATGTTAGAAAAAGCCCATCTCCCCAAAAAAGTAGCGACCAACTGGCCAAACAAGCCAAACCAGACTGACCAATAAGGTCTTGGTGCCTGGCATCCGGAATGTCGAGGCAGGAGGCGTATTTTGACCTGTATGCCAAATGCCGGGAAATGAGGAACCGCCGCAAACGGGCCTTTTCCAGCAGCCTGAGGCCGGATGCGAGCATCCGGCCGGTCTTTGCCGTCAAACCAAGCTGCGGAAAAAGGTCAGGATGCAGGGGTCAGTATCTTGCGTCGGCAAACTCGACCCAGCCTCCTGCCAGGACCAGGGCCTTGTCGAACGGGCTGATGTCGAAGCCGAATTCACGACTTTCGCCGCCGGCCCGCGCCGTCAACCGCTGGCCGTCAACATCGACGTCGACAACCAGCTGCCCCGCCCTGCCCATAGCGAACAGACTGTCGATGTCCTCCTTCGGCAGCTCGATGGCCAGCATGCCGCAGTTGAACATGTTCTGCCGGAAGATGCGGGCATAACTCTCGGCGATGATGGTGTGAACGCCGTTGACCTCGAATACCCAGGGCGCGTGTTCGCGCGAAGAGCCGCAACCGAAATTCTCGCGGGTGACAATCACCCGCGCCTGCCTGACCTGCTCCGATTTCGGATCGAATCCATCCAGCTTGAGATCCTCGAGCATGTAGGGCTGCAACGCTTCCTTGGTCACTTCGGTCAGGTACTTGGCCGGAATGATTTCATCGGTATTGATATCGGAGCGGTCGAGCAACAGAGCCGGTCCGCCGAACTGTTTGCTGGTCATGCGAATCCTCCTGTCAGGCCGCGGGCTGCCGCAGCAGCTCGCGGGCATCGGTAATGACACCGGTGACGGCGCTGGCGGCCGCGGTGGCGGGGCTCATCAGGTGAACCATGCCGCCCTTGCCCATGCGTCCATTGAAGTTGCGGTTGGTTGTCGCCGCACACACCTCGCCCTCGGCCAAAACGCCGTTGCTCATGCCCAGGCAGGCGCCGCAGGTCGGATTGGTGACGCAAAAACCGGCTTCCATGAAGACATCGATGATCCCTTCGGCCAGCGCCTGCCGAAAAATCTGCGGCGTGGCCGGCGAGACGATGCCGCGCACCGAATCGGCGATCTTCCGGCCACGCAGAATGCGCGCCGCCTCCCGCAGATCCTCGATCCGGCCGTTGGTGCAGCTGCCGATGTAGACCTGGTCGACCCGCTGTCCCGCCATCTCGGCCACCGGCTTGACGCAGTCGGGCTTGTAGCCGTAGGTCACCTGCGGTTCGAGACTGCTGACGTCGAAATCGAAAACCTTCGCGTATTCGGCGTCAGGATCGGCGCACCAGCGGCGATACTCGGCAAGCGCCGCTTCGGGCGACTCGAACTCGTCCTTGATGAACGGCCAGAGGTAGTCGACGGTCACCCGGTCCGGCTCGCAGATGCCGCAGGTGCCGCCGGCCTCGATCGCCATGTTGCACAGGGTCATGCGCGATTCCATGCTCATGCCGGCGATGACCGGGCCGTGAAACTCGATCACCCGGTCGGTGGCACCGTTGACACCCAGCTGACCGATGACATGGAGTATGACATCCTTGGCGTAGACTCCTTCGGAGAGCTCGCCGGTCAGATTGATCCTGATGGTCTTCGGTTCGCGAAAGGCGCAGACCCCCTTGAGGATGCCGACCTCGAGGTCGGTGGTACCGACTCCGGCGGCAAAGGCGCCGAAAGCGCCGTGGGTGCAGGTGTGGGAATCGCCCATGATTACGGTGAAGCCGGGCCGGATATAGCCCTTTTCGGGAAAAATGGCGTGACAGACGCCGTTGCGTCCGACATCGAAGAAATCCCTGATCCGGTGCCGGCGGGCCCAATCGCGCAGAATCTTGGCCTGCAGCGCCGTCTTGCTGTCCTTGGAGGGGGTGACATGGTCGATGACTGCCTTGATCTTGTCGGGATCGAAGACCCGGTCCTTGCCCCGCCATTCGAGGTCGGCAATGGCGACCGGCGTGGTGATTTCATGGCAGAGCACCCGGTCGAGATCGAGAACCTTGGTTCCCGGAAAGGGCTCATCGCGCAGATGAGCGGCGAAAATCTTCTCTGCTATTGTCTGTCCCATCTTTTCTCCTTGCTCAACCCTGATACCGAAATTGACCGGCGGGGCACCCGCCCCGCCGGTCGTATCAGCGTTCCCGTTGATCGCACCGAATCAGATCGAAACCCGGCGGCGTTCCATCACCGACGCCATCTTGTTCAGGGCGTTAATATAGGCCTTGGCGGAAGCGACGATGATGTCCTCGTCGGCGCCCTGTCCGATCACCTCGCGACCGTCCTCGCGCAAACGCACCGTGCATTCGCCCTGGGCGTCGGTACCGCCGGTGATGGCGCCGACAGCGTACTGTTCGAGCTTGGCCTGGCTGCCCGTCAGCTCGCGGATCGCCTTGAAGGTCGCGTCGACAGGCCCGGCGCCCAGCACGGCTATTTTCCTGATCTGGCCGTCGACCTCCATCTGCACCGTCGCCGTAGGAGCGGCGAAAGAGCCGGAGGTGACGTTCATCTGCAGCAGCTTGTAGCGCTCGTCGATGCGGATGATCTCGTCGGCAACGATGGCGTCGATGTCCTCGTCGAAGATCTCCTTCTTGGCGTCGGCCAGGGTCTTGAAGCGGACAAAGGCCCGCTCGATATCGTCCTTGTCCAGATCATAGCCCAACTCCTTCAGCCGCGCCACAAAGGCGTGACGGCCGGAGTGCTTGCCGAGCACCAGCTTGTTCTTGTTCAGGCCGATCGACTCGGGAGTCATGATCTCGTAGGTTTCCTTGTCCATGAGCACGCCGTGCTGATGAATGCCTGCTTCATGGGCAAAGGCGTTGGCGCCGACGATCGCCTTGTTGGGCTGTACGGAGATGCCGGTCACGGTCGAGAGCAGCCGGCTGCTGGCATAGATATGCTCGGTCACCACGTCGGTGGTATAGGGCATGATGTCATGGCGGGTGCGCAGAGCCATGACCACCTCCTCGAGGGAGCAGTTGCCCGCCCGCTCGCCGATGCCGTTGATGGTGCACTCGATCTGGCCGGCCCCGGCCCGCAGGGCGGCCAGGGAGTTGGCCACCGCCAAGCCGAGATCGTTGTGGCAGTGGACGGAAATGATCGCCCGGTCGATGTTCCTTACGTTGTCCCGAAGATACTTGATGATCTCGTAGAATTCATGCGGGATGGCATAGCCGACGGTGTCGGGGATGTTGACCGTCGTGGCACCGGCGTCGATGACCGCCTCGACCACCTGGGCCAGAAACGGCAACCGGGTCCGGACGGCGTCCTCGCAGGAAAACTCGATGTTGTCGGTATATTTCTTGGCATGCTCGACCGCCCTGACGGCGGTTTCCAGTACCTTTTCCGGGGGCATCTGCAGCTTGCGCTCCATGTGGATGTCGGAGGTGGCGATGAAGGTATGGATGCGTCCCCGCTCCCCGGCATGTTCCAGCGCTTCCCATGCGCGATCGATATCCTTGAAGTTCGCCCGGCAAAGGCCGGCGATCTGGGGCTTCTTGATGGTCTGGGCGATCTTCTTGACCGCCTCGAAATCACCGTCCGAAGCGATCGGAAACCCGGCCTCGATGACATCGACGTTCAGCTTCTCGAGCTGATGGGCGACCCTGAGTTTCTCGTCGATGTTCATGCTGGCGCCAGGGCTCTGCTCGCCGTCGCGCAAGGTGGTGTCGAAAATGATGATCCGTCTCTTTTCGCTCATTCCTTCCTCCCGTCCAGGACCGTCCGCAAGGCGGGGTCCAGCTGTTTGTTTCCATTTGCTGACCGATACACGACAACTCTTCCTTTCAGGTCACCCAGGTCGGATTCCAGCAGGACCACCCCCTTTCGCCGGATGTTGTCAACTCTCCCAAAAAGAAAAAGCTCCCGCCCCGTCAGGGGCGAGAGCCTTCAGGCTTCGCGGTACCACCCTGTTTCACCCTCCCCGCAGGGAAGGCCTTCATTCGCCCTTGACGCAGGCTCACGGCGCTGGCTGCAACCCGCAACCGGGCTGTTGACCATCGCGGCTCCAAGGCGAGTTCAGCCCCTTTCCGTACCGGCTCGCAGCGACCGCCGGCTCTCTGAAACGGCAGGGAGGCCTACTACTCCTCTTCAACGCCTTTGCTATCGATGTAGCTCCCAATAAAACAGACTCGTCGGCGGGCTGTCAAGAAAAATTCACTCATCTTCCCCGGACAGACCGTTCTCCTCGTTCACTTCGGCCACCACCTGATCCGACGAATCATCCCACGGCCCATGCTTGCCGGCGCCGAAAACAAGGCCAAGCGGTCCGGAGACGACGTAGATCAGACCGAAGGTAAAAAGCATGATCTCCGGACGGGCGACGATGACGATGATGAGAAAGATGAGCAGCACCAGAAAACCGAAGGGCTGCCGCTTGACCAGCTCGGGGTCCTTGAACGAATAGTAGCGGATGCTGCTGACCATCAGGAAGGCAAGGGAATAGATGAGCAGCAGCACAGAAACCTTCTTGATGGTGCCGGCGCCGCCAAGATAGTAGAAAAGGAGCACGCAGGAGGCGACCATGCCGGCGGCGGCGGGGATCGGCAGGCCGAGAAAGCGCTTCGACTCGACGGTGTTGATCTGCACGTTGAAGCGCGCCAGGCGCAAGGCACCGCAGACGACGTAGAGAAAGGCCGCCAGCCAGCCGAGCTTGCCGAAGGGGCGCAGGGCCCACATGTACATCAGCACCCCCGGCGCGACCCCGAAGGCGACCAGGTCGGCCAGGGAGTCGTATTCGACCCCGAAGCGGCTGGTGGTGCCGGTCATGCGGGCAACGCGACCGTCGAGACCGTCGAAGACCGTCGCGATCAGGATGAACCAGGCGGCGACATCGTAGTTGCCGTGGATGGTCGAAATGATGCTGTAGAAGCCGGCAAAGAGCCCGCCGGTGGTGAAGAGGTTGGGGAGCAGATAGACTCCCCGGCGCAGATTCTGCTTGCGGTCCTTCATCTGGCTGACATTCATTGCAGATTCCCCAGTACCGTTTCTCCGCCCACCGTCGTCTGTCCGAGCGTCACTTTCGGCTCGAATTCCGCCGGCAGATAGATGTCGACCCTGCTGCCGAAGCGAATCAGCCCGTAACGCTCGCCGACCTCAAGCGCATCGCCGACCTCCGGATAGCAGACGATCCGCCGCGCGATCAGCCCGGCGATCTGGACGCAGGCCACCCTGGTCCCGTCGTCCGCCTCGATGAGCAGACCGGCCTGTTCATTCTTCTCGCTCGCCTTGTCCAGGGCGGCGTTGAAGAACCGACCCTTGCGATAGTAGCTGTCGACCACCCGGCCCGTACAGGGAAAACGGTTGACATGGACGTTGAAGACCGACATGAAAATGCTGATCTTCAACGCCTCGCCCTCGAGCATCGGCGCGCTGTCGACCTTGCCCAGATAGACGATCCTGCCGTCGGCCGGCGCGACCACGACACCGGGCTGCCCGGGTACGACCCGCTCAGGGTTGCGGAAGAAGTAGATGATGAACAGGGTCAGCCCCAACAGCAGCAGGGTGGGCAGATTCCAGCCCAGCAGGGCGCAGATCAGGGTCAGAAATGCGGGAACGACAATGAAGGGATAGCCTTCATCGGCTATCGGCTGATTCCGGTCTAGCACCTTGGGCACAACCTCGAAAGGGAAACGGCCGGGCCGCCATTCCGGTCGGCCCGGCCCGGTCAATTTCAGTTCTTGTTCTTGTCGACGATCTTCTGAATCCAGGGCATCATGCTGCGCAGCTTCTCGCCGACCTGCTCGATGGGATGGGCCGCCATCAGCCGCCGCCGCGCGGTCATCTCCGGATAGTTGGTCTGTCCTTCAAGGATGAAGCGCTTGGCGTATTCGCCGTTCTGGATGTTGGCCAGACACTCGCGCATGGCCTGCCGGCTCTGCTCGTTGATGATCTTCGGCCCGGTAACATACTCGCCGTACTCGGCATTGTTGGAGATCGAATAGTTCATGTTGGCGATGCCGCCTTCGTACATCAGATCGACGATCAGCTTCAGCTCGTGCAGACACTCGAAGTAGGCCATTTCGGGAGCATAGCCCGCGTCGACCAGGGTTTCGAAGCCGGCCTTGACCAGCTCGACCACGCCGCCGCACAGCACCGCCTGCTCACCGAAGAGGTCGGTCTCGGTCTCGTCCTTGAAGGTGGTCTCGATGATGCCGGTGCGGCCGCCGCCGATGGCGCTGGCGTAGGACAGGGCCACATTCTTGGCGTTGCCGGAGGCGTCCTGAAAAACGGCGATCAGATCGGGAATGCCGCCGCCCCTGACGAACTCGCTGCGCACGGTATGGCCGGGCGCCTTGGGGGCGATCATGATGACATCAAGATCGGAACGGGGAACGATCTGATTGTAATGGATGCTGAAGCCGTGGGCAAAGGCCAGGGTCGCTCCCTGCTTGAGGTTGGGCTCGATCTCGTCCCTGTAGAGCCGGGCCTGGAACTCGTCCGGCGTCAGGATCATCACCAGGTCGGCGGCGGCCACGGCCTCGGCCACCGGGCGAACGGTCAGACCGGCATTTTCGGCCTTCTTGACAGACGCCGAACCTTCGCGCAGGGCAACGGTGACCTCGACGCCCGAATCCTTGAGATTGTTGGCATGGGCATGTCCCTGGGAACCATAGCCGACGATGGTCACCTTCATGCCACGGATGATCGAGAGATCGGCATCCTTATCGTAATAGACCTTCATCCCTGTCCTTCCTCCTTGTATCTAGTGGTTGCTCAGTCGCAGGGCGACTTATAGCACAGCCATACAGGGCGTGCAAAATTCTTTCGCCGGCAGCCGGGCCGAAACCTATTCGGCCTGCCGCCAGCCCTTGGGGCCGCGGCCGAGAACGACCGGGCCGGTACGCACCAGTTCCTTGATGCCGATCGGCCGCAACAGCTCGATGATGGCGTCGATCTTGGTCGGGGCGCCGGTCACCTCTAGAGTATAGGAACGGGGTGTGACATCGACCACCTTGCTGCGGAAGATGTCGGCGATGCGCAGCACCTCGGCCCGCACCGACTCGTCGGCATTGACCTTGATCATCGCCAGCTCCCGTTCAACGTAGTCCTCGCTGGTGAAATCGATCACTTTCACCGTGTCGATCAGCTTGTTGAGCTGCTTGTTGATCTGCTCGAGAATCCGGTCATCACCGGTGGTGACGATGGTCATGCGCGAAAGGCTCGGATCGAGGGTCGGCGCGACCGACAGGCTCTCGATATTGAATCCGCGTCCGGAGAAGAGCCCGGCGACGCGCGCCAGAACGCCGAATTCGTTTTCAACCAGAACGGAAATGGTATGTCTCATGCTCTATCCTCCTTGGTCACAATGCAGACGGATCAGGATGCCAGCACCATCTCATGGATGCTGCGGCCGGCGGGAACCATGGGGAGGACGTTCTCTTCCCTGGCGACCTTGAATTCCATGATCACCGGACCGGGCGTCTCCAGTCCCTGCCGGAGGACGGCCTCAACCTCCTCCGGGCGGGAAGCCTGAAAGCCCCGGGCGCCGTAGGCCTCGGCCAGCTTGACGAAATCGATCGGCACCTCGAGGGGTGTCTGGCTGTAGTTCCGCTCGAAGAAGAGCTGCTGCCACTGGCGCACCATGCCCAGGTAGTTGTTGTTGAGGATGATGATCTTCACCGGCAGCTGGTACTGCACCAGGGTGGCCAGCTCCTGGGAGTTCATCTGGAAGGACCCGTCGCCGGAGATGTCGATCACCTGCCGGTCGGAAAAGGCCATCTGGGCGCCGAGGGCGGCAGGCAGGCCGTAGCCCATGGTGCCCAGGCCGCCGGAGGTCAGGAAGGTGCGGGGCTGTTTGAAACGGAAGAACTGGGCGGTCCACATCTGGTGTTGCCCCACCTCTGTGGTGATGATGGCGTCCTCGCGCAGCATCTCGCTCAGTTTTTCGATGACGAGCTGCGGCTTGATCTCGCTGTCGGAGGGGGTGTAGGTCAACGGATGCTTCTCCTTCCAGGCAGCGATCTCCGCCAGCCACTCGGCGTTGCGCTGCGCCAGCTCCCTGACGCCGTCCCCCTCTTCGTGAAGCTTGCGGATCAGCACCTGCAGCACTTGCTTAAGATCGCCGACGATCGGCAGATCGACCCGCACATTCTTCTTGATGGAGGTGGGATCGATATCGACATGGATGATCTTGGCGTTGGGCGCGAAGGTATCGATCTTACCGGTGACCCGGTCGTCAAAGCGGGCACCAACGGCGATCAGCAGGTCGGCATGGGTCACCGCCATGTTGGCGTAGTAGGTGCCGTGCATGCCCAGCATCCCCAACGAAAGATCGTGACTGCCGGGGTAACTCGCCATCCCCATCAGGGTAGTGGTCACCGGCGCGCGCAAAGCTTCGGAGAGTTCGAGCAGCTCCGGACCGCAGTCAGCGAGGGTCGCGCCGCCGCCGACATAGATGACCGGCTTTTTCGCGCCGAGAATCATTCTGGCCGCCTTGGCGATCTGCCGCGGGTTGCCGGTATAGGTCGGCTTGTAGCCGCGCAGTTCGACCTTTTCGGGATATTCGAACTTGCAGGAGGCGACCTGGACATCCTTGGGCAGATCGATGAGCACCGGTCCCGGACGGCCGGTGCGGGCGATGTAGAAGGCCTGCTTGACGATGCGGGCCAGATCACGAATATCCTTGACCAGATAGTTGTGCTTGGTGATCGGCCGGGTGATGCCGACCATGTCGGCTTCCTGGAAGGCGTCGTTGCCGATCAGCGGGGTCGGAACCTGGCCGGTGATGACCACCAGAGGGATCGAATCCATGTAGGCGGTGGCGATGCCGGTCACGGTATTGGTCGCTCCGGGTCCACTGGTGGCGATGGCGACCCCGACCTTGCCCGTCGCCCGGGCGTAACCGTCGGCGGCGTGAACGGCCGCCTGCTCGTGGCGGGTCAGGACATGCTTGATCGACGGATAGTCGACCAGATCGTCATAGATGTTGATGACCGCTCCGCCGGGATAACCGAAAACCGTGTCGACCCCCTCGAGCTGCAGACATTCCAGTAGAATCTGAGAACCTGTCTTCTTCACAAAAACCTCCTCCCCGTGCACTGTAGAGGGCGATGCCAGCACCCTGGCGGCCTGTCATCACCTCAGGCTTCCCCGTGCCGGCCGCCGAACCCCGGGCTGAGGTTCGCGCCGGCGTTGACATCCTATTCGCAAATCGCCCCGGTATGGGCCGAAGTCACAACCTTGGCATAGCGGGCCAGCCAGCCCGAGGCGATTTTCGGTTCGGGACGGGTCCATTTCGCCCGCCGCGCCGCCAGTTCCTCATCGCCGACCAGCAGCTCAAGGGTCCGACCGGGAATGTCGAGCCGGATCCGGTCACCGTCCTCGACCAGGGCGATGGGACCGCCCTCGGCCGCTTCGGGCGAGATATGACCGATGCAGGGGCCGCGGGTGCCGCCGGAGAAACGGCCGTCGGTGATCAGGGCCACCGACTCGCCCAGGCCCAGGCCCATCAGAGTCGCCGTCGGCGCCAGCATCTCGCGCATTCCGGGTCCTCCCCGGGGCCCCTCGTAGCGGATGACGACGACATCGCCGGCTTTGATCCGCCCCCCCATCAGGGCCTCCATGGCGGCCTCTTCGGAATCGAAACAGCGGGCCGTACCCTCGAAGGTCATCATCGTCTCCGACACTCCCGACTGCTTGACCACTGCCCCTTTCGGCGCCAGATTGCCATGCAGGATGGCGATGCCGCCCTCCGGCCGAACCGGATCGGAAAGCGGGTGGATCACCTCTTCGTCGACCTCGGCGATGCTGGCGGCGATCTGGCGGGTGGAAGGACCGAGCAGCGTCGGGCAGTCCCTGATCAACTCACCGAGCTGTTTCAGCACGCCGGGAACTCCGCCGGCTGCATCGAGGTCTTCCATGAAATGCTTTCCGCCAGGATTCATCGAGGCCAGCTGCGGCGTGGTGCGTCCCAGCTCGTCGAACAGGGTCAAGGGAAGTTCGACGCCGGCTTCCCTGGCGATAGCGAGCAGGTGCAGGACGGTGTTGGACGACCCGCCCAGGGCGAGATCGACCCGAATGGCGTTTTCGAAAGCGGCACGGGTCAGAATGTCCCGCGGCCTGACCTCGTTGCGGACGAGATCGACGATCTTTTCGCCTGAGGCGAAGGCGATGCGCCGCTTCAGTGAAGAAACCGCCACCGCCGTACCGCACCGGGGCAGGCTCATGCCCATGGTTTCGGTCAGGATGGCCATGGTGTTGGCGGTGAAAAGCCCCTGGCAGGAACCGGCCGTCGGGCAGGCATGGTCCTCGCAGACCTTGAGTTGTTGCTCATCGATCACACCGGCCTTGTACTGTCCCATGGCCTCGAAGGTATCGGTCACGAAGGAATAGCGCTTGCCTCCCCTGCCGGCGCCGGTCAGCGACGGCCCGGCGGTCACGACGATGGCCGGAATGTTGAGCCGCGCCGCCGCCATCAGCATGCCGGGGGTGATCTTGTCGCAGTTGGTGAGCAGAACCAGACCGTCGAGTCGATGCGCTTCAGCGATCGACTCGATCATGTCGGCGATCAGCTCGCGGGTCGGCAGCGAATAATGCATGCCCCGGTGCCCCATGGCAATACCGTCGCACACGCCGGGGATGCCGAAAATAAAGGAATAGCCGCCGCCGGAATGAACCCCCTTTTCGATGAAGCGCTCCAGATCCCGCATCCCGGTATGGCCCGGTATCAGGTCGGTAAAGGAAGAAGCGATGCCGATGAACGGCCGATCCATCTGGCCTTCCGGCACTCCCGTGCTCTTGAGCAGGGCGCGGTGAGGCGTCCGTTCAAAACCGCTGGTGATCGCGTCGCTGCGTTTTTCGCTCATATTCTTTTGCCACTCCCTCTGGCCGGCTTCGGCCGGATCAAACATTGATTTGAAAAATCTAAAAAACCCCATAAAAGCAAAGGGTTCAAGCCTTTTGGCTTAAACCCTTTGCCGGCAACCTTTATCTGGGATGGGTCAGGAACGGTAGCTTCGGAGGATGGCTTCCATCTCATCCTTGCCGGCGAGTTTGAGCTTCTGTACCTTTTTTCTTTCCATCTCTTCGTCCGCTGTCAGGTAGGCTTTTTGATCCAATTCGGCAAGCTGTTTTTCCAGCAACTGATGTTCTTCGTAAAGCTTTCTGAACCTGGGATTTTCGTTGCAGAGCTTTTCAACCAGAACCTCATCGCTCACCGGCATGGGCACCTCCTGATGTGTTTGTGCTGGGTTGACAGGTCAGGTCCAAAATAACGAACCGCCAAGACCTTGTCAACAGGCAACACCCCCCTTTCGCGCCAGTTCTGCCTCCGACGACCGGATGTAGACCGGCCTGAGAACTGCCGCCGACACCGCCTCGCCGGCGGCCTCCTTCGCCAGGGCCAGCCGACCGCCGAAAGACGCCCGCGGCAGCTGGAACGCCGCCCCGGCGAAATGAGCGCGCGCGCCGAGCCGCTTCGCAAGAAAAGCACGGTAGACCTCGGCCCCTTCGCCGACAAAGAGGATATCGCCGTCCAGTTCTCCGGCCAGCCGTTCCGGCGGCAGAACCCGCTCGACTCCCAGGGGCACGGGCAGTCCATTGGCGGTATCGAACAGCGCCGCATAGACCTCTTTCTTGCGGGCATCCAGCAGAGCGCAGACCGGCATGCGGGCAAAGGGGACAGCAGCCGCGAGCAGCTCCAGGGACGACAGCCCGATCACCGGCAGACCGGCGGCCATGGCCAGTCCCTTGACCGTCGCAATGCCGACCCTCAGGCCGGTGAACGACCCCGGTCCCTGCACCACGGCGAGCAGCGACAGTTCCCCCAGTGTCGTGCCGGCGTCGGCGAGAAGGCGATCGACGGCCGCCAGCAGCCAGTCGGTATGGGTGCCGGGCAGACGCCGGAAATACTCGGCCAGCACCCGGCCGTCTTCGCACAGGGCGACGCTGCCGGCCGGCGTCGAGGTGTCGACGACCAGAACCCTGCCCCCCATCTCAGCCTCCAAAAACCAGGCCGAAGAACTTCTGCACCCAGTCCATGCGATTGATGTCGTTGTAAAAGGCCAGAATCATCAGCATGATCAGCAGGGCCAGACCGATCTGCTGGGCCAGTTCGCGCGCCCGCATCGACAGCGGCTTGCGAAAGACGAATTCGCAGAAGTAGAAGAAGAGGTGGCCGCCATCGAGAATCGGAATGGGCAGCAGGTTGAGAATGCCGAGCTGGATGCTGAGGAAGGCCAGCATGGTGAGAACCGTGGTCACCCCCGTCTGGGCCGCCTGCCCCGCCATCTGGAAGACCATGATGGGACCGCCGATATTCTGGGTCGAAACCTGGCCGCTGAACAGCTTCTGAATGAAGACCAGGGTCAGGGAGATGATTTCCATCGCCTGATCAAAACCGGCGTCGATGGCGTCGACGGGACCATATTTCTTGAAGACGGTATCGACCTGCGGCTCGATACCGATCAAAAAGCGCCCCTGCT
Organism: Geothermobacter ehrlichii; assembly: GCF_008124615.1. NCBI lineage: Bacteria > Pseudomonadati > Thermodesulfobacteriota > Desulfuromonadia > Desulfuromonadales > Geothermobacteraceae > Geothermobacter > Geothermobacter ehrlichii. The sequence continues at coordinate 57,019 of NZ_VNIB01000002.1, read as the reverse complement.
CCGGCTGTTTTTCCGGCTTCAGTTCGACAGTAAATTCCCGATCGCCGCGCTGCAGACGGATGCTGAGCGTCTGGCCTCCGCCCTGCTGAATCAGGGTCGTCAGATCGTACCAGGAGCGCACCGGGGTTCCGTCGATGGCAAGAATCCGGTCTCCGGCGCGCAGCCCGGCCTCCTCGGCGGGAAGTCCCTTCATGACGGCACCGACAACGGCCTCGCGCACGGGGAAGATGCCGAGGTTGCGCAGCTGCAGGTCCTCGACATTGGCCACATCCGCCGAAAGAGCAAGAACCTTCTCTTCACCGGCGCGCAGAATGCGAACCTCGACATGACCGCCGGCGGCTCCCACCAGCGCCTGGTTGGCCTCGTTCCAGCTCTCCACCTTCTTGCCGTCGATGGCCAGGATGCAGTCGCCGGCGCGGAAGCCGGCCCGGGCAGCGGGACTTTCCTGATAGACGTAGCCGGCGCAGGGCTTGCGGTCGAGAAAGGCCGGGACATTGACGCCGATCATGTAGGCGACCGGCAGCAGCACGAAGGGGAGCAGAAGGTTCATCAGCGGCCCGGCGGCGACGATGGCGGTCCGCCTGGCCAGCGGCTTTTCGGCGAACGAGCGGCCGCGGTCGGCCGGATCGACGGGCTGCTCGTCCCCCTGCCCGCTCCCCTCGCCGAGCATCTGCACGTAGCCGCCCAAAGGAATCAGACTGAGCTGGTAGACCGTCTCGCCCCATTGCCGGGAGACGATCTTCGGTCCGAAACCGAGGGAAAACTTCAGAACCTTGACACCGCTCCACTTGGCGACGCAGAAATGCCCGAATTCATGAACAAAGATCAGAATCCCGAGCATGATGATTCCGGAGACGAGGTAGATCATAGGCGTTCAGAACCCCTTTCCAGCATCAGTTTGCGCACCTCCTGACGCCCCCAGCGATCGGCGGCCAGTGCATCATCAACTGTCGTGAGCCTGCCGACCTCGTGCCGCTCGAGTGCCTCGCGAATCAGCTCCGGAATGTCGAGGAAGCCGACCTCTTCCCGCAGAAAGGCCGCAACGGCGACTTCGTTCGCCGCGTTCAGCACTGCTGGAGCCGTCCCGCCCAGCTCCAGGGCCCGGTAGGCCAGGGCGAGACAGGCGAACCTGTCGGGATCGGGCTGCTGGAAGGTCAGCTGACCGAGCCGGCAGAGATCGAGATGCGGCATGGGCAGCTCCAGCCGCTCGGGATAGGCCAGAGCATAGGCGATGGGGGCCTTCATGTCGGGAACCCCCATCTGGGCGATCACCGACCCATCCAGATATTCGACCATCGAATGGACGATGCTCTGCGGATGGATGTGAACGGCGATACGGTCCGCTTCCAGACCGAAAAGCCAGCTCGCCTCGATCACCTCGAGGCCCTTGTTCATCATGGTGGCCGAATCGATGGTGATCTTCGGCCCCATCGACCAGTTGGGATGGTCGAGGGCCTGCTCGCGCGTCACCTGCCGCAGTTTCTCGAGCGGCCAGTCGCGGAACGGTCCTCCGGAGGCTGTCAGGATGATGCGGCGGATGGTGTTTCCCTGCTGGCCCTGCAGAGCCTGAAAGATCGCTGAATGCTCGCTGTCGACCGGGTAGAGCCTGACCCCGTTCTCCCGCACGGCCCGCATCACCACCGGACCGGCCGCAACCAGGGTCTCCTTGTTGGCCAGGGCCACGTCCTTGCCGGCCTCGATCGCCCTGAGCGTCGGCACCAGGCCGGCCGAACCGACAATGGCGGAAACCACAAGGTCGGCCTCGTCAGCGGTCGCGCAGCGCACCATTCCCTCCTCGCCGTAGCCGATTTCTGGGCAATCGCCGCCAAGTTCGGCCCTCAGACGATCCGCATCCTCCATCCCCAGAACCGCCACCATGCGGGGACGGTAGCGACGCACCTGCTCGGCCAGACGCCGCAGGTTCCTGCCACCGGTGAGGCTGACCACCCGGAAGCGGTCGGGATAGGCATCGACAATCTCCAAGGTCGAACAACCGATGGAGCCTGTCGCGCCGAGTATGGCCAGTCCCCTGCTCATTACCAGACTCCGAGGGCGCTACCGGTCAAGGCGCAGAAAAGGGCGCCGGGAAAGGCGAACAGCAGGCTGTCGAGCCGGTCGAGCAGGCCGCCGTGGCCGGGTATCATGGTGCCGGAATCCTTGACCCCGAAACTGCGCTTGAGCAGGGATTCGAACAGATCGCCAACCTGCCCGCAGACGCTGAGAAAAAGGGCTACCGGCAGGGCAAGCAGACCGAGCGAGGGGAAAAAGGTTGCTACTGCCACGCCGCCACCGACCAGCGCCCCCAGCAGTCCGCCAACGGCGCCTTCGACGCTCTTGTTGGGGCTGACACTGGGATAGAGAGGTTTTCTCCCCCACCTGGAGCCGACGAAGTAGGCGCAGGTGTCGGAAAGCATGACGGTCAGCAGGACAAAGAAGATCCACTGCCGACCGTTCGGCTGACGAAACAGCTCGACCATCAAGGCGAGGGGAAAAGCGAGATAGACGACTCCCATCAGCGTGACGGCACAGTCATGAGCGATCTGCCGCAGGTCGCGTCGCTGGAAGAGAAAGAGGCTGAAAAGCAGAAAGGACAGCAGGGTCAGCGCCAGCAGGGACCAGACGTACAGCTGCAGCCCGGCCAGCAGGACAAAGAGCGAACCGCCGACGACAGCGACCAGGTTGGCCGCCGCCAGCGACGCCCCCTGCGCCATCTTCTGAAATTCGAACTGCCCGAGGATGCTGATCGTGCAGACGAGAACGAGAAGGAGCCCCGGCCCGGTATAGGCCAGAAAGAGTATGATCAGGGGCAGTGCAACGGCCCCGGTAATGATGCGCTGCTTAATGGTTCACCCTCCTGCCCTCGGGCCGCAAACCGGCCACCTGGTCGTGGGTCAAGCCGAAACGACGTTCCCGAGAGCTGTATTCTTCGAGGCATCTGTGCAATTCGTCCTCGTTGAAATCCGGCCAGAGCACCGGAGTGAAAACCATCTCGGCATAGGCAAGCTGCCAGAGAAGAAAGTTGCTGACCCGCATTTCCCCACTGGTCCGGATGAGCAGGTCGGGATCGGGCATCCCAGCGGTATCGAGACAGTCGGCGAACGTTCTTTCCGTAATCTCGCCGGGCAGCAGCAATCCGGCCTGGACCTTGGCGGCGATCTTCCGCACCGCCCGAACCAGCTCGTTTCGGGCCCCGTAGGAAAGAGCCAGGGTCAACACCATGTCGCCGTTGTTCCGGGTTCGCTCGACCGTCTCTTTAAGAGCCGACCGCACCCCCGGTGGCAGACGATCGAGTTCGCCGATAACCCGCAGGCTGATCCTGTTTTTGAGCATCAGCTCGAGCTCGGACTGCAGATAGCGGCCGAGCAGGTCCATGAGCGCCGACACCTCTTCTTCCGGACGCCCCCAGTTTTCGGAACTGAAGGCATACAGGGTAAGATAGTCGATGCCGAGACGATGACACTCCTTGACAATGTCACGCACGACCCGCACCCCCTGGCGGTGGCCGGAGATGCGCGGCAGATGCCGCTGCTCGGCCCAGCGGCCGTTGCCGTCCATGATGATCGCCAGATGTCGCGGAATGTGCATGAAAACAACCTGATCTGCCGTACTTGCGGGCAAGTTCTTCTGGAACTGGTGCCCCTGGAAATTAACATGAAAAGCGCTTCCGGACAACCTCCAGAAGCGCTCTTCATGCTTGCGTAACTGTCAGGCTTTACCTGGATCAGGCTTCGGAAATAGCGGAAACCGGGCAGGTGTCAACGCAGGAACCACAGTCGGTGCACTCTTCGGTGATGGTGTACTTGGGATCACCCTCTTCGATGGCCCCGACAGGGCAGGAATCAGCACAGGCACCACAGGCGATACATTCATCATTAATGACGTGCATGGTTCATTTCTCCTTTTTCTTTGTGGTTAGTCTGGAGGTCAGATCTCCATGACCTCCTTCTCCTTGGCCTCAAGGATCTCGTCGACCTTTTTGACATAGGAGTCGGTCAGATCCTGGATATCCTTCTCTCCACGTTTCTGCCCGTCCTCGGTGATTTCCTTGTCCTTGAGCAGTTTCTTCAGACTGTCATTGGCGTCCCGCCGGGCGGTGCGGACGGCGATCTTGGTGTCCTCCCCCATCCGCCGAACCACCTTGACCATCTCCTTGCGCCGCTCCTCGGTCAGGGCCGGGATGGCGATGCGCACCACCTGGCCGTCGGAGCTCGGATTGAGCCCGAGATCGGACTTGAGAATGGCCTTTTCGATTTCGGGAATCAGGTTCTTCTCCCAAGGCTGGATAGTGATCAGCCGCGGCTCGGGAACGGCCAGAGTCCCCACCTGGTTGAGCGGCGTCGGTGTGCCGTAGTAATCGACACGGACATCGTCGAGCAGGGACAGGGAGGCACGTCCTGTCCTGACCTTGCCAAGGTCACGCTTGAGGGCCTCGATCGCCTTCTCCATGGCGGCTGCAGCCTTTTTTTTCACGTCGTCCAACATGCCTCACTCTCCTTTGACAATCGTTCCGATGTCTTCTCCCATGACCACACGCCTGATGTTGCCACGCTCGGTCAAATCAAATACCACAATCGGCAGCCTGTTGTCCATGCACAGGGAGGTTGCCGTCGCATCCATCACCTGCAACCCCTTCTCCAGCACTTCGAGGTAGGTCAGACTGGAGAACTTGATCGCACCCGGGTTGGTGCGGGGATCGGCGGTGTAGACCCCGTCGACCCGGGTGGCCTTGAGTATGACTTCGGCGCCGATTTCCATCGCCCGCAGACTGGCCGCCGTGTCAGTGGTGAAATAGGGGTTGCCGGTACCAGCGGCGAAGATGACCACCCTGCCCTTCTCCAGATGCCGGATGGCACGCCGCCGGATGTACGGTTCGGCGATCTCCTGCATCTCGATGGCCGACTGCACCCTGGTCACCACCCCGAGCTTCTCCAGGGCATCCTGCATGGCGAGGCTGTTCATGACCGTGGCCAGCATGCCCATGTAATCGGCGCTGGCCCGGTCCATGCCCCGGGAAGAAGCCGCCAACCCACGAAAGATGTTGCCACCGCCGATCACCAGGGCGATTTCGATGCCGAGCAGGGAGACATCCCTGATCTCCTCGGCGATCCCCTGGATGACAGCCGGGTCGATTCCGTAGCCCTGCTCGCCGGCGAGAGCCTCGCCGCTCAGCTTGAGCAGGATGCGGCGGTATCTGGGTTCGTCAGCCATGTCTCCTCCCGCGGGATCCTTACTTGGTCAGCTGGGCCACCTCGGCGGCGAAATCGTCTTCCTTCTTCTCGATGCCCTCACCGAGCTGATAGCGGGCATAACGGGTCAGGCGGATCTCACAACCGAGCTCCTTGCCCAACTGCTCGACGACCTTGCCGACCTTCCTGTCGGTATCGATCACGAACTGCTGCTCGAGCAGGCAGACTTCGCCGAAAAACTTGTTGAGCTGACCGACGATGATCTTCTCGACGATGTTCTCCGGCTTGCCGCTCTCCAGAGCCTTGGTGCGCATGATGTCCTTTTCCCGGTCGACGATCTCGGCGGGGACGTCCTCGCGGGTGAGGTACTGCGGATTGGCGGCGGCGACGTGCATGGCCAGCTGCCGGGCGAGGTCCTGCATCGCCTCGCGGTCACCGTCGCCTGCCAGCTCGATCAGGACACCGATCTTGCCGCCGGCATGAATGTAGGAAGCGACCACGCCCTTTTCGACCTCGAAGCGGACGAAACGGCGGATGTTCATGTTTTCGCCGATAGTGGCGATCTGATGAGTCAGCTCCTCGCCAACCGTGCGGTCGCTGCCGGGAAAAACAACGGCCTTGAGCGCCTCGACATCGGCCGGCGCAGCCTGCACGATCGCCTCGCCAACCCCCTTGGCAAAGCTCTGGAAGTTCTCGTTCTTGGCGACAAAATCGGTTTCGGCGTTGATTTCGGCCAGCACACCGACATTGCCTTCACCGGCCGCGACGATCATGCCTTCGGCGGCGACCCGGCCCGCCTTCTTGGCGGCGGCGGACAGCCCCTTCTTGCGCAGATAGTCGATGGCCTCTTCCATGTTGCCGTCGGTTTCGTTCAGAGCCTTCTTGCAGTCCATCATGCCGGCGCCGGTCTTGGCGCGCAGCTCGGCTACCATTTTCGCGGTAATTGCTGCCATATCTACCTCCCCGGCCAACCCTCCAGAGGGTGGCCTGTCATGCTTGGATTTTCAGTTTTCCTGTCTATCTGACGGTCCGGAAAAAAGGCGGCCAGGATCCCCGACCGCCTCTCGACCACTGTCAATGTCGGATCAGCCCTCCTTGGTAGCCTCGGTGGCGGCAGGCTTCTCGACAACCTCGGGTCCCTGCGGTGCCGCCTCGGCGGCTTCTTCGCCCTCACCGCCTTCGGCCTCGGTGCGCAGCTGTGCCTCGCGCAGCTGAACCCCTTCGAGGCAGGCGTCGGCCATCTTGGAGGTGAAGAGCCGGATGGCGCGAATGGCGTCGTCGTTGCCCGGAATGATGTAATCGATTTCGTCGGGATCGCAGTTGGTGTCGACCACGGCAACAACCGGAATCTTCAGCTTGCGAGCCTCCTTGACGGCGATCTGCTCCTTCTTGGGATCGACGACGAACACGGCACCGGGCAGCTTGTTCATTCCCTTGATGCCGCCCAGGTTCTTCTCCAGCTTTTCCTTCTCGCGCTGCAGCTGCAGCACCTCTTTCTTGGTCAGCAGCTCGAAGGTACCGTCTTCGGCCATGGCCTCGATCTTCTTCAGCCGCTCGATGCTGGCCTTGATGGTCGCATAGTTGGTCAGCATGCCGCCCAGCCAGCGATGATTGACATAGAACTGGTCGGCGCGCGTCGCTTCCTCGACGATGGCGTCCTGGGCCTGCTTCTTGGTGCCGACGAACAGCACCTTCTGGCCGCTGGCAACGGTGTCGCGGACGAAAGCGTAGGCGACCTTGAAATAGCGAACCGTCTTCTGCAGGTCGATGATGTAGATGCCGTTACGGGCACCGAAGATGTAGGGCTTCATCTTCGGATTCCAGCGGCGGGTCTGGTGGCCGAAATGGACACCGGCCTCCAGCAACTGCTTCATGGTGATCTGGGACATGTGCGACTTCTCCTTTTCGGGTTTTTTCCTCCGCCCCCGTCGTCTCCGGATCGACTCCCCGAACCGCCGGAAGACCCAAATCCGGATCGGGAGACGTGTGTGGTCGGGTAACGCGTTTCTATAACATGTGCCCCCGGGGCAGGCAAGGGAAAAAATCTCTTTCATTTACAAGTTCCGGGCACTGTAATAAGATGCTCCGGCCATGGCCTATACCCGCATCGAACGCTATATTTTCAGGGAAATCCTGGTCCCCACGCTCCTTTCGCTGGGGATCTTCACGTTTGTCCTGCTGGCGGGACGCACACTGAAACTGGCCGACCTGGTCATCAGCAAGGGCGTTCCCTTCGCCGACGTCGTCCGCCTACTGGGCTTCCTGCTCCCCTCCTTTTTCACCATCACCATCCCCCTGTCGGTCCTGCTCGGCACCCTGCTCGCCTTTTCGCGTCTCTCCGCCGATGCCGAAATCATCGCCATGAAGGCCGCCGGCATCAGTCTTACGCGGCTGTTGAAACCAACCCTGCTGCTGGCGGCACTGGCCACTCTGGGCACCTCGGCGCTGGTTCTTTTTTTCGAACCGCAGGCCAACCACGCCTTCCGCAGCCAGGTCTACAGCATGGCGAGCCGGCAGGCCCGCGTCGCCCTCAAGCCGCGGGTCTTCATGGCCGAAATCCCGGGGATGGTCATCTACGCAGACAGAATGAAGGAGCGCACCGGCGAACTGAACGGGGTCATGATCTCGGATCAGCGCAACAGCCAGGTTCCCGTCACCATTTTCGCCGACAGCGGCCGGCTGCTGTCCGACCCGGAGGGACGTCGCCTGACCCTCGCCCTGAGCCGGGGGCAGATCCACCGCTATGCACCGCACAGGAAAGAAACGCCCTACCAGGTCGTCGGCTTTTCACGCTACGTCGTCAACCTGCCGGTCGATGCCGGGGGCGGCGGCGAAAAGAGGCAACCCAAGATGAAGGAAATTCCCCTGCGGCAGCTTTTCCGGCTGGCAAAGGCTGACTCCACGGCCAGAGGCCGGCATGCCGCCGCCGAGATTCACAGCCGCTTCAGCAGGCCCCTGACTCCCCTGCTGCTCGCCCTGCTGGCTCTGCCGCTGGGCATCCAGTCGAACCGCTCCGGGCGGGGGGGCGGGTTCGCCATCGGCCTGGTGGTCTTTCTCTGCTACTACATGCTGGTCTCCCTGGCCAACACCCTGGCCATCGAATCGGGCTGGCCGGTCATCCCGACACTCTGGGCCCCGGCCGCCATCCTGCTCGCCTGCGGCCTGGTCCTGTTCCAGCGGGCCCGGCAGGAAAAGGAACTGCGGCTGCTGGCCGTGCTGCAGCGGCGGCTCTCCGGCATCTGGCGCCCGCACCGCAAAGAGGTCTGAGCCATGCGCATTCTCGACCGCTACCTGCTGCGCACCTTCGGCCGCATGTTCGGCCTGACGGCCGGCGCGTTTGCCGGCATCTACCTGCTGATCGAATTCTTCGAGCGGGTCGACGATTTCATCGAGCACCACGGTACCCTGTCGCAGTATCTGCGCTATTTCGGCTGGAAGCTGCCGGTCATCTTCGTCGACATCGCCCCCCTGGCGGTGCTGCTTTCGGTTTTTCTCACCCTGGGAAGCTTCACCCGCCACGGCGAACTGACGGCGATGCGCGCCTGCGGTCTGAGCCTGGCCCGGATATCCCGCCCCCTGCTGCTGGCCGCGTTGCTGATCAGCACGGCGCATTTTCTGGCCGGCGACATGCTGGTCCCGCACGGAGTGCGCGTAACCCGCCACATCCTCAAACACGAACTGGTCGGACGGCCGATGTTCGCCCGCAGGCAGAACATGGTCTGGTTCCGGGAGGGAGACGCCGTCGTCTTCGTCAAGCTGATTCTGCCGCAGAAGGGGCTGTTGAAAGGGGTAACCATCTACCAGGTGGACAAGTCCTTCCACCTCAGGCAGCGGATCGACGCCGCCTCGGCCCGCTACAGTCCCGAAAGGGGCTGGGTCCTTCGCGACCTGGTTCTCCACCGCTTCTCCCCCGAGGGAGAAGTCACCCAGAAGGAGAAGCGGGCGAGCATGCCCTACCCCCTCGACAAGTCGCCCGGCGACTTCCAGGCCAACCAGCTCGACAACAGGGAACTCGGCTTCGCCGAGCTTCTCTCCCTCAGCCGCAGGCTGACCGCCGAGGGCTACGACACCACCCGCTACCGGGTCGACCTGCACAACCGGCTGGCCTACTCGGCGACCTGCTTCATCATGGCCTGCCTCGGTATCCCCTTCGCCCTGCAGCGGGGACGGGGCAGCCACCTGGCACTGGGCATAGCCATCAGCGTCGGCATCGGCATGGTCTACTTCCTGCTGCAGTCGACCATGATCGCCTTTGGCTACGCCGGCGTCCTGCCTCCCTGGGCCGCGGCCTGGTCGGGCAACATCCTGACCGGCCTGCTGGCGGCCTGGCTCATCCTCACCCGCGCCCGCTAGACATAAAAAAGCCCCGCTTGATGCGGGGCTTTCCCAGCTCGCCGATACCGGACCGCCTTTGCGCTCAGTACCGGTAGTGATCGGGCTTGTAGGGACCGTCGACCGGGACGCCGATGTAGTCCGCCTGTTCCGGCGTCAGCCTGGTCAACCTGGCCCCAAGCTTGTCCAGATGCAGCCGCGCCACTTTCTCGTCCAGCTTTTTCGGCAGCACGTAGACCCGGTTTTCGTACCTTTCCCGGTGCTGAAAGAGCTCGACCTGGGCGATGACCTGGTTGCTGAAGCTGTTGGACATGACAAAGGAGGGATGGCCGGTGGCACAGCCGAGATTGAGCAGCCGTCCTTCGGCCAGCACGATGACGGCATGACCGTCGGGGAAGATCCACTGGTCGACCTGGTTGCCGTGTTCGACCGGATTTTTCAGGTTGATCTTGCGGATTCCCGGCACCCTGGCCAGTCCGGCCATATCGATCTCGTTGTCGAAATGGCCGATGTTGCCGACGATGGCGTTGTGCTTCATGCGCGCCATGTGCTCGGGGCGGATGATGTTGAAGTTGCCGGTGGCGGTGATGAAGATGTCCGCCTGCTCGACCACCTCCTCCAGGGTGCGCACCTCGTAGCCTTCCATCAGCGCCTGCAGGGCGCAGATCGGGTCGATTTCGGTCACGATCACCCGGGCTCCCTGGCCGCGCAGCGACTGGCAGCACCCCTTGCCGACATCGCCATAACCGCAGACCACGGCCACCTTGCCGGAAATCATCACGTCGGTGGCCCGCATGATGCCGTCGACCAGGCTGTGCCGACAGCCGTAGATGTTGTCGAACTTGCTCTTGGTCACCGAGTCGTTGACGTTCATCGCCGGGAAGGGGAGCTGCCCCTCCTTCTCCAGCTGGTAGAGCCGGTGGACGCCGGTGGTGGTCTCCTCGGTCACGCCGCGAATGGCATCGCGAATCGCCTGCCAGTCGTTGCGCTTCTCGGCGATGGAAGCGCGCAGGCACCGGATCAGTTCGACCCAGTCCTCGGGATCGTCCGGCCTGATCTCGGGAACGCCTTCGCTCTGCCAGCGGGCGCCGTTGAGAACCATCATGGTGGCGTCGCCGCCGTCATCGAGAATCATGTTGGGCAGCCTGCCGTCCGGCCAGCTCAGAGCCCGTTCGGTGCACCACCAGTACTCCTCGAGGGTCTCCCCTTTCCAGGCGAAGACCGGTATGCCGGCGGCGGCGATGGCGGCCGCGGCATGGTCCTGGGTCGAGAAGATGTTGCAGGACGCCCAGCGCACCTCGGCCCCCAGCGCCACCAGGGTCTCGATCAGCACGGCCGTCTGAATGGTCATGTGCAACGAGCCGGTGATCCGGGCTCCCTCAAGCGGCCTGCTGGCCGCGTACTCCTCGCGCAGGGCCATCAGGCCCGGCATTTCGACTTCGGCCAGCTCGATCTCGCGTCGACCGAAATCGGCCAGTGAAAGATCCTTGACCTTGAAATCCTGATTTCCGCTTGCCATCGGGTCTCTCCTTGTTCAGCTCTGGACACATCGCGCACGTCTCGCAAGGAGCCGTGCGGCATCGGAATGAATCATAACAGCTTTCGCCGGACAGGACATCCGGGCTTCCCGCCGTCGCCGGCCGGACGTTGCCTCAGCGGCAGCGCGCACCGACCCGCGCCAGCCAGATGCGGGTTGCGAGTGCCGCCAGAAGATGCCCGGCACCATGATCGGTTAGGACATCGAAAACGCGGTCGAAGCGACGCAGGGCCGACTCGATCGCGTCGACGGCCGTGGCACGGGTCCAGCGGCCGCGGCGGACGTTCCAGGCCAGCAGCAGCTGCCAGGCGTTGGCGCGAACGAAGCGGCCGGTGCGATACCACAGCCGCCACCGCTGTCGCCGGGGCATGGCGGCGAACCGGTGCCGGATCAGTTCGACGTAGGGGCCGAGTCGCAGCCGGTCCGTGGCCGCCTGCTGGCGGTAGACATCACCGGCGAGCGCGAAAAAGTCATGCCAGCCGATGGCGTGGCAGGCCATGAGCAGGGCGTTCAGGGTCTGGCGTTCGCTCAGCCCTTCGCTGACGAATCGCCTGGCCGAGGTCAGCAGGGGGACCGGCAGCAGCAGCCAGCGTCCCTGGCGACGCAGCCGCTCGGCGAACCGGGTATCCTCGAAGACCGGCAGATCGGTGTCGAAGGGACCGAACCGCGCGAAGACCGCCCGGTCGAGCAGAAAACCCTGGTCGCCGTGTGTGCAGCCGGGGCGGTCCAGGCCGGCCTTGATCTCCCAGTAGCGCATCCGCACCAGAAACTCCGCTGGCGCGTCGGTGAAGCGAAGCCGGAAATGCCCGCCGACAGGCCACGGCGATGCCGCCCGCGCCGCGCAATAGACATCGCAGGCCCGGCGCAGGGCGTCGTCCGATGCGAAGGCGCTGTCGACGTGCAGAAAGAGCAGCAGTTCTCCCCGGGCGGCGTCGGCACCGGCGTTGAGCTGAAATCCCCGCCCTCTGGGGCTGCGGATCAGCCGGCAGGGCCAGGAGACTTCCGCGGCCAGCCGCGCGGCGAGCTGTGGCGTTCCGTCCGTCGAGCCGCCGTCGCAGAGCAGCAGTTCGAAGGCGATTCCCCGCTGCCGGCGAAGCCGGTCGACGAACTGCGTCAGGATGGCCGCCTCGTTGAGGACGGGAACGACAATGGACAGCTCCATCCAGGCTTCCCCGTGGTGTCTCCCGCAGGTGAGAAAAAAGGCGGGCCGTACGGTCCGCCTTTTTGGTCAGAGACCTGCCCTGCTGCGCAGGGACTCGACCCGGTCGGTCCGTTCCCAGGTGAATTCCGGCAGTTCCCGGCCGAAATGCCCGTAGGCCGCCGTCTTGTGGTAGATGGGACGGAGCAGATCGAGGGTTTCGATGATCCCCCGCGGCGTCATGTCGAACTCGTCCAGGGCGATGCGGGCGATTTCGTTGGACGGAATCTTGCCGGTACCGAAAGTGTTGATCATCACCGAAACCGGCTTGGCGACGCCAATGGCGTAGGCGACCTGGACCTCGCACTTGTCGGCCAGACCGGCGGCAACAATGTTCTTGGCCACGTAGCGCGCCATGTAGGACGCGCTGCGGTCGACCTTGGAAGGATCCTTTCCGGAAAAGGCGCCGCCGCCGTGCGATCCCTGACCGCCATAGGTGTCAACAATGATCTTGCGACCGGTCAGGCCGCAATCGCCCATCGGGCCGCCGACGACGAAGCGCCCCGTCGGATTGATGAAGAACTTGGTCTTTTCGTCGAGCAGATCAGCGGGGATGACCCTCTTCACCACCTCCTCGATGATCCCTTCCTTGAGCGTCTCGTAGGTGACGTCGGGCGTATGCTGCGTGGAGACGACCACGGTATCGACCCGCACCGGCCGATCGTTGATGTACTGGATCGAAACCTGCGACTTGCTGTCGGGACGCAGAAAAGTGAGCAGCCCGCTCTTGCGAACATCGGCCAGCCGCTTGGTCAGTTTGTGGGCGAACATGATCGGCATCGGCATCAGCTCGGGAGTCTCGTTGCAGGCATAGCCGAACATCAGCCCCTGGTCGCCGGCGCCCTGCTCCTTGAACAGCCCCTCGCCCTCAGTCACCCCCTGGGCGATATCGGGCGACTGCCGGTCGATGCTGGTCAGCACGGCGCAGGTCTCGTAATCGAAGCCCATCGACGAGTCATCGTAACCGATCTCCTTGATCGTCCTGCGCACGATGTCGGGCATGTCGACATAGGCCGAGGTAGTAATCTCGCCGGCGATGATGGCCATGCCGGTGGTCACCAGCGTCTCACAGGCGACGCGCGCCTTGGTGTCCTGCTCGAGGATGGCGTCGAGAATGGCGTCGGAAATCTGGTCGGCAACCTTGTCGGGATGCCCTTCACTCACGGATTCCGAGGTAAACAGAAAGTCGGTCATGGCCATGGACGGAATTCCTCCTTCATTGCTGTGCCGGAAAACAGGCGCGCTATTCTAGGGATGAGTGCCCTGCCGTGTCAAGCAGCGCGTTGCAACCGTCTCAGATGTTGGTTGTACCGTATATACCGGGAAAGCGACTGGCCATCTCCTGTTCGAGAAAAGCGGCGACCTCGGTCGCGGTCTTCATCTCGAGCGCCGCCGCCAACAGCTCCTCGGCCTCGCTTCTGCGGACCTGCCGGACGATGCGTTTGACCCGTGGAATGCAGGGCGCGTTCATCGACAGCTCGGTAAATCCAAGCCCGAGCAGAATCGGCAGGTAGAGGGATTCGGACGCCATCTCACCGCACATGGCAACACTGATGCCGGCCCTTCTCCCCGCCTCGCAAACCATCCGCAACGCCCTGAGAATGGCCGGATGCAGCGGTTCGTACAGATAGGCGACGTGCTCGTTGCCGCGATCAACCGCCAGACAGTACTGCACCAGATCGTTGGTGCCGACCGAAAAGAAATCGACCTCCTCGGCAAGCTGGTCGGCGATGAAGGCCGCTGCCGGGGTTTCGACCATGATGCCGGCCGCCAGACGATCGTCGAACAGCAGGCCCTCGGATTTGAGTTCGTCCTTCGCCTCCTCGAGCATGGCGCGGCAACCCCGCACCTCGGCCACTCCGCTCACCATGGGGAACATGACCCGCACCGGACCGTGGACCGAGGCCCGCAGAATCGCCCGCAACTGCGTCTTGAACAGACTGCGATCGGCGAGCGAAAAACGAACACCCCGCAGGCCGAGAGCCGGGTTGGCCTCGTCCGCAAGGTTGATGTCGGGAACGAACTTGTCACCGCCAACATCGAGGGTGCGGATGGTGACCTCGTGCGGGGCAACACTTTCGATCAGCTGCCGGTAGGCCTGGTACTGCTCTTCTTCGTCCGGAGGCGTCAGCCGGCCGAAAAAGAGGAACTCCGACCGATAGAGTCCGATCCCCTCGGCGCCCTGTTCCCTGACCTGGTCGACCTCGATGGGCAACTCGACATTGCCGCGCAGAATCAGCCGGTGGCCGTCCGGCGTCTCGGCCGGCAGGGTGCGGTAGCTGAGCAGCTCCTTCTCGAAATACTCGTAGCGCTGCTTCTTCTGCAGGTACTCCCTGAAGGTCGATTCGGTCGGGTTGAGAATGACCGTGCCGGCGCCGCCATCGATAATCATCGGGGTGCCGCCTGGAACCATGGCCGTCACGTTCTCGAGACCGACGACGGCCGGTATGCCCAGCGACCGGGCGACAATGGCGGTATGGGAGGTGCGGCCGCCGACATCGGTAACGAAACCGAGCACCTTGTCCCGGTCGATCTGCATGGTCTCGGCCGGCGAAAGGTCATGCGCCACGACGATGGCCTTGTGATCGAGCTGCGACAGCTCCTGGCGCGACTCGCCCATCAGGTTGCGCAGCAGCCGTTCGCCGATCGACTCGACATCGCCGGCCCGGTCGCGCAGATACTCGTCCTCGATGTTGGCGAAGACCGAGCGGAACCGGTCGAGGGCCCGCTTGAGGGCGCCTTCGGCGTTGAGCAGCCGGTCGCGGATGCCATGCACCGTCTCGTCGTGGAGCATCTGGTCGTTGAGCATCATCAGGTGGGTGTCGATGATGTAGAGATGCTCCTCGGGATGCTGTACCGCGATCTTGCGCTTGACTTCCTCGAGCTGGCGCCGAGACTGTTCGACCGCCTCCTCGAAGGCGGCGACTTCGGCATCGACGTCGCTCGGATCGATCGAACGTTCGATGGCGGCCATGCGGGCACGGCTGAGCAGATGCGCCTGTCCGATGGCGATCCCCGGCGAGACGCCGATTCCGACCAGAAAGGTGTCGGGAACTATTTCAGTCTTCGCCGAAACCATCTTCGATCAGTCCGCCGAGAGTCTCCATCGCCTCGGCCTCATCCTCTCCATTGATGGATATGCGGATAACCGATCCCTTCGGCGCGGCAAGCATGAGAATCCCCATGATGCTCTTGCCGTTCACCTCCAGATCGTCCTTGCCGACCAGAATGTCCGCCTTGAACTTCGTGGCCGTCTGCACCAGTTGTGCAGCGGCGCGAGCATGCAGTCCGAGACGGTTGACAATGGTGAAAGTCCTTTCAATCATCCCCCAAAGAATCCTTTCGACAGCAACTCCACCAGCAGGGAAAACCTCACTGCAGGAACATCGCCAGCGGTATCATCAATGCAACCACACTGAAAATGATCATCAACGGCGATACGCCGATGCGCACCAGCCAGCCAAAAACGCAGACCGCCGGCAGCGCCAGCAGCCCCCAGGCAGGCGCCGCCCCTTCCCGTTCGAGGCCACTGACCATCCAGGTGGCACAGAGACCGCCGAGCAGCACGACCGTCGCCTCCTTGATCCGGATGGCCAGATCCGGCAGCCGCCAGCGCTGAATGGTTTCGACCATGCCGCCACCTTCCCGATAGCCGCGATAAAAGCAGACGAGCCGAAAATAGATGGCCGGCAGATTGAAGACCACCAGCAGCACCGCCGCGCCCCAGAACGAACCCCGAACGGCAAAGAAGAGGCCCATGACCGCCGCCAGCGGCCGCAAACCGCCCCAGAACAGGGCATCGCCCATGGCGGCGTAGGGAGCCATCAGCATGTTGCCGAAATCGGTCCCGGCCATCCCGGAACGAGACTTTCCACCATCCTCCCCGAACCGGAGCATTCCCCCCAGAACCGGCGAGGCCAGAAAGGGGTGGGTGTTGAAATAGCCCAAAAAACGACGCAAGACGGCGATGCGTTCTTCACCCCGATAGAGGGAACGAATGGCCGGCGCCATGACGAACAGGACCCCCAGCCCCTGCATCTTTTCGAAACTCCAGCTGGCCTGCAGCAGAAAGGTTCGCCAGGCACAGCGACGCAGAACAGCCTTCGACAATGCTGCTCCGGTCATCAGAACACCCATGCCGCAAGATAGACGGCCAAAAACGAGGCTCCGAACAGGGTCAGCGCCCGACTGACATTCAGAGTCGCGATCAGTACCGCCGCACCTACCAGTGGCAGGGCCAGTTCGACCGGCAACCTCACGCTGCCGACCAGCGGCATGCCGATGGGCAACAAAACGATGGCGACAAGATAGCCACCCAGGGCGATCACCAGGTAAGTCATCAGTCCGGCCTGGGCAAAATGAACCAGTCCGCGCAGGTGGAGGCGTTCGATCTGCCTGTCCCGGCCGGCTTTCAAAGCCGCCTCCACCCGACCCGGCAGCCGGTCATTGCGCCTTCGCGCCCAGTGATCGAACCACTGCCCCACCTTGCCCAGGGGAATCGCCAGCAGCAGACAGAACAGAGGAAGCGCGCCTAGCGTGTCTCCGCCGTCGGCCAGCAGAGCCGTCAGGGTGGTCGCGCCGATGGCGACCTGGGTATCGTCGGGCGGAATCGCCGCCCCGACCGGCAGCCGACCGAGCCAGACCAGCTCGGTCAGGGCGCCGACGAGCAGTCCCGCCTCCGGCACCCCAAGCAGCCAGCCGGCGACGGGGGCACAGACCAGCGGTCGGCAGAGCATCACCTGCCCGAGGGCCATGCGATCCAGTCCGGCGACCAGCGCCACCGCCGCCCCCGGCAGCAGCGGCCAGAGTTCGAAAGACGAAAAACTCACGGAATCAGCTTCCTCCAGGGCCGCGCCCGATCCCCCGGCACACACTGGGAAACGATGCGGACGCCTTCTTCCTTCTCCAGCCGGTCCAGATTGCCGATGTCCTGTTCGTCGAGGGCGATGGTGCAGCTGTAGCGCAGTTTTCCCTCGCCGGCATGCATGTTACCGAGGTTGAGGGTATCGAAGGGAAAACCGAGCTGATGGGCCCTGAGAGCGTCATCCGAGGTCTCGAACAGCAGCAGCACCCGGCGCTCCAAAAGCCGACCGTTGCTGAACTGCTCCTGCAGTTCCTCCACCGAGCCGATAATGACCTGGATGTTCCGGGGCACGGCGGCCGCCATCATCGTTCGCCGCAGAGGTTCGGCCGCAACCCGGTCGTTAGCCACCACGATGCAGTCGGCCCGGGTATGCGGAACCCAGGCCTCGAGTACCTGCCCATGAATCAGCCGGTTGTCTATGCGGGCGAGAACAACTGCCATGTCACCTGCTCCATCCCGACGATCAGAATCAACGAAGGAATTCACTGGCCAGTACGATACTCTGCTGGCCATAGGCCTTGAGCATGTCGCACAGCTCTTTCAACCCCAATCTGTCGTGGCTGTTGAAGAATTTGATCACCATCGGGAGATTGACGCCGGTCACCACCTCGACGCTCTCCGGCTTCAGAAAAGTGAGGCTGACGTTGGAAGGCGTCCCCCCGAACATGTCGGTCATGATCACCACCCCCCCGCCGTCCTGGCTGACCGCCTCGACTGCCGCTCCGATCTCGCGCTGGATGTCGTCCAGCGAATGTTCGCGCATGATGGCGACCGCCCGGGCATTGCGGCAGGGACCGATGATCATCTCGGCAGCGGCGAGCAGTTCGTGAGCGAGGCGCGAATGGGTGGCGATGACAAGTCCGATCATCGATCCTATTTCTTGGTTACGTCCCGGTGCAAAACATCGACCTTCAGCTTCCGCCCCGAAAGGGTGTGGCGCAGGGTCTCGACAACGGCGACGCTGCGGTGGCGGCCGCCGGTGCAGCCGATCGACAGGGTCAGGTAGCTCTTCCCTTCCCGCTGGTATTCAGGAAGCAGAAATGCCAGCAAACCGCTGAGCTTGTCAAGAAATGTCCTGCCCAGGGGATTTTCGAGGGCGAACCGGCGGACATCGGGATCCATGCCGGTCAGATGCTTCAGTTCGGAAATGAAATGCGGATTGGGCAGAAAGCGGACATCAAATACCAGATCGGACTCCTTCGGCACCCCGAAACGGAAACCGAAAGATTGCAGCAGCACCGACATGGCCCCCGCTCCGGCGCCGCAGACGGCCTGCACCACCTGGTCGCGCAGCTGATGCGGAGTCAGCCAGGACGAGTCGATCTGCAGCGTCGCCATTTGCTGCAACTGCTGCAGACACTCCCGCTCGCGGGCCACCCCGTCGAGAACCTGACTCGAACCGGCCAGGGGATGCCGGCGGCGGGTCTCGGAAAAACGCCGGACGATCACCTCGTCGTTGGCGTCGAGAAACAGGATGTCGAGGCGATAGCCGGCCCGGCGGACCGCAGCGAAGACATTTTCGAGATCACTGAGAAATTCGCGGCTGCGGACATCGATCACGACCGCCAGTTCGGAAACGTTCACACCGCCCGTGCCGGTCAGGCCGAGGCACTGGGGCAGAAGGGGCAGGGGAAGATTGTCGACAACGAAAAATCCGGCATCCTCGAGGGCGCGTGCGGCACAGCTCTTGCCCGACCCCGAAAGGCCGGTGATGATGACCACCCTGCGTCCGCTCATTCGAGATCGTCTCCGATGATCCGGTGAGCATGCTGCCAGGCCACTTCGGCCATCCGTTTTTCGAGTCGATCCTGAAATTCGACGGCGCTGTTGTAGCCCATCTCCTTGAGCAGCTGGTTTCTCGCCGCCACCTCGACGATGCTGGTGATGTTGCGTCCGGGCCGCACCGGAATCTTCAGCAGCGGAATCTCGATGTCGAGAATGCTGTGAGTCTCCTCCTCAAGACCGAGCCGGTCGTAGGCCCGGCCGTCTTCCCAGGCCACCAGCTCCAGAGCCAGATCGATCTTCTTGCGCTCGCGGATGGCAGCCACCCCGAACAGGTGCTTGATGTTGATGATGCCGAGCCCCCGGATCTCCATGTGATAGTGAAGCAGGTCCATTCCCTCGCCGAACAGGACCGCGGGCAGCTTCTTGCGCACCTTGACCACATCGTCGGCCACCAGACGGTGTCCGCGCAGCACCAGGTCGAGGGCGCACTCACTCTTGCCGATGCCGCTCTTTCCCAGCAGCAGCACGCCAACGCCCAGCACGTCGACCAGCACGCCGTGAATGGTGGTCGACGGCAGCAGACGCTCTTCCAGAAAATTGGTGACGAGGGAAATGAATGTGGAGCTTTGGTGGTGAGTGCGAAGCAGGGGAATCCTGCGTTCTTCCGCCAGCTTGACCAGCAGCTCGGGAACCTGCTGCCCCTTGGTTATGATGAAACCGCAAATTTCAACGGCAAAAAGCTTGCGCAGGTTCTGTTCGACCTTTTCGGCAGGAAGCTGCGCCAGATAGGTGAGTTCGGTCGAACCGAGAACCTGCAGTCGGTCGGCATGCAGGTTCTCGACATAACCGGCCAGAGCCAGACCCGGTTTCTGGATGCGCGGCACCCTGACCTGCCGGCGCAACCCCCCTTCCCCGGAAAGAAGCTCCAGATCAAGTCCGGCCTCCTTTTCGCTCAGTATTTCTTCGATGGTGATTCCAGGCATTCCACGCATCCCGGCTGGCTGGAAAGGGCCAGCCTACTGTCGCCCCCGGGCTAGAGCTGCTCCTCCTGGCGGGCAATGATGTCATAAATCGCCCCCGCGTCCTCGGCATCAATCAGGGATTGCCGCACTTCGGCGTTTTTCAGCAGCTTGGAAATGCGGGCCAAGGTCTTGAGATGAACTCCGACCGAATCCTCGGGTGCGACCAGCAGAAAAAAGAGCCGGGCCGGCTGGCCGTCCATGGAGTCGAAGTCGACCCCGCTGCGGCTGCGGCCGAAGGAAAGGAGCAACTTGTCGAGATGCTTGAGCTTGCCGTGGGGAATAGCCACGCCGTCGCCGATGCCGGTGCTGCCCAGTCGCTCGCGCTCCTTGAGCACATCCACGACCTCGTCCCGGTTGAGCCCGGGTTCGACCCTGAGCAGGGCATCGGTCAACTCGACAAGGACATCGTTTTTGCTGGCGGCCTTCAGTTCGGGATTGATCGCTTCCGGATTCAACAGTTCAGTCAGTTTCATCACTGGTCACACACCGAATAGACGGCAGGGGAAGAGGTGTCCCCCCCTTCCCCTGCGTTTGAATGAATTTTTCAGTCTTTCTGTTGCGAAGTGATCAGGCCGTAGTTGCCGTCACTGCGACGGTAGACGACATTGAGCTCCTCGGTGTCGGCATCGGTGAAGACAAGAAAATTCTTTTCCAGCAGATCCATCTGCATGACCGCCTCCTCAACCGACATCGGCTTGACGAAAAAGGTCTCGGTCCTGATGATCACCGGCTCGGCATCGACCTCCTCGAGGCTCTCTGCCTGAACGATCGCCTTGCGCACCTGCCGCTCGCGGCCCGACAACGGCTTGTGCCGCTTGATGCGCTCCTTGTAACGGCGCAGCTGCCGCTCTATCTTGTCGACGGCCGAATCGATGGCGGCGTACATGTCGTTGGTGGTTTCGGTTCCCTTGATGATGATGCCCTTGGCCACCAGCGTCACCTCGACGCAGTGCCTGATCTTCTTCTCGACCGACAGAACGGCCTGGGCGTCGATCGGTTCGTCGATGTACTTCTTGACCCGGGCAAGCTTCTCCTCGAGATATTCGCGGATCGGCGCGCTGACTTCCATGTGCCTGAATGTCGTGGTAACTTGCATGCAAACCTCCTGATCAACCAGCCAGTTAGGGTAACCTGTGTGAAAAAGTATAGCCTTTGCGGGGCGATTGGCCAGTTAAAAGAGCCTTTTACGTTCCGTTGACGAGCCGATGCCCAGCATCTCTCTGTATTTGGTTACCGTACGGCGGGCGATGTCGATATTGTATTGGCGCAGAATCTCGACGATCTTCTGATCGGAGTAGGGTTTCTTGGGATCCTCTCCGGCGATGATCTCCTTGATCTTGCTCTTGACGCTCTCCGAAGCAATGGTCTCGCCCCGGGTGGTGCTTATACCGCTGTTGAAGAAGAACTTCAACTCAAAAAGCCCCTGCGGCGTCTGTACGTACTTGTTGGTGGTGACCCGGCTGATGGTCGATTCGTGCATCTCGATATCCTCGGCCACGTCGCGCAGAACCAGAGGCTTGAGATATTCGATCCCCTTGTCGAAAAATTCGCGCTGGAACTTGACGATGCTCTTGGTCACCTTGTAGATGGTGCGCTGCCGCTGGTGAATGCTCTTGATCAGCCACAGGGCACCGCGCATCTTTTCCTGGATGTACTCGCCCGCCTTCGGATCGATGTTGCTGTTGCCTGACAGGGCGGTCCGGTAGAAGGAGTTGATCTTCAGGTTGGGCAGCCCCTCGTCGTTGAGAACGACAACATATTCGTCGCCGATCTTGTGCACGAAGATGTCGGGGGTGATGTAATGGATGTCGTCACTGTCGTAGGCGCTGCCCGGCCGGGGATCGAGGTTGGAAATGATCTTTGCCGCCCCCAGGACCTCGTCCAGGCTGACACCGAGGGCGCGGGCGATCGCCTGGTACTTGCGTGATTCGAGCTCGGCGATGTGATCGCGGAGGATGGTCTCGACCAGCGAACCCTCCATGCCGAGATGTCGCACCTGCCTGAGCAGACATTCCTGCAGGTTGCGGCAGGCGACGCCGGGCGGATCGAAATCCTGGACCACCTCCAGCGCCTTCTCCACGTCCTGCAGCGGGGCACCCGAACTTTCGGCGATCTCCTCCAGACTCGCCTGCAGATAGCCGTCACCACCCAGGTTGCCGATGATTTCGGCGGCGATGGCCCGGATGCGGTCGTCCACCCTGCTCAGGTTGAGCTGCCACATGAGATGTTCGGCCAGGGTGCTCTTGCGGGTCAGCAGGTTCTCGTACGAGGGGCGGTCTTCGTCATCCTCGTAGATGTCGGGCGCCGTGCTCGACTGGGTGTACCCCTCGAGATAGGCCTGCCAGTCGACTTCGTCCCTGAGCGCGGAAGGTTCCTGGGGCATCTCCTCCGCGATTTCGGCCTCGGGAGCCGCTTCCGGTACATCTTCCGCCGCTTCCGGACCGTCGATTCCCTCGCCGGCCTCGGCCTCGATCCCCTTTTCCTCGGGCAGGTCCGAGCTCTCTTCCAGAACCGGATTTTCTTCCAGTTCCTGACGGACGACGTCGATGAGCTCCATCCTGGAGAGCTGCAGCAGCTTGATCGCCTGCTGCAGCTGCGGGGTCATGACAAGCTGTTGACTGAGTTTAAGCTGCTGGCGTATTTCCAGTGCCATTCAAACTCCCATTCACGGTCGGTATTGCCGAGAGAATACCATCGCACCGCACTTTTCTAAAGACGAAACTTGTCGCCGAGATAGATCTCCCGCGCCCTCTCGCTGGCCGCGATCTCCTCGGGGGTTCCGTACTCGAGAACCTCCCCTTCGTTGAGGATGTAGGCCCGATCGCAGACACCGAGGGTTTCACGTACATTGTGATCGGAAATCAGAATGCCGATCCCGTTCTCCCTGAGATGCCTGATGATGTTCTGAATATCGATGACCGCCAGCGGATCGATGCCGGCGAAGGGTTCGTCGAGCAGAATGAAGTCGGGTTCGATGACCAGCGCCCGCGCGATTTCCAGCCGCCGTCTCTCGCCGCCCGACAGGGCATATCCATAACTGGCGGCTACGTGCGTCAACCGCAGATCCTCAAGCAACTGCCGCTTGCGCTGCTGCTGCTGCTCCCGACTCAGATCAAGAGTTTCGAGAATGGCCAGCAGATTCTCCTCGACCGTCAGCTTGCGGAAAACCGAGGCCTCCTGAGGGAGGTAGGAAATGCCTGACCGGGCGCGTCGATACATGGGCATCTCGGTCAACTCCCTGTCGTCGAGAAAGACCCGGCCGCTGTCGGGCTTGACCAGGCCGACGACCATGTAGAATGACGTGGTCTTGCCGGCACCGTTCGGGCCGAGAAGACCGATCACCTGTCCCGAAGAGACCTCGAGATCGACATTTTTGACCACCTGCCGCCTCTGGTAGGTCTTGCAGAGCTTTTCAGCGCGCAGGGTTTTGGCCATTATCCTTGCTCCGTGGATGGAAAAGCGCCCTGACCCGTTCCTTCTCTCCTCCTTCGACCAGGCTGCGCTTTTCGTCCAGAAAGACTGTTATCCGCTCGCCGGCCACGAAATCCTTGCCCTGGTTCACCCGCGGGTCGCCGGTCAGAACGATCGTCGCCTCCTGCCGGTCGAAGACGGCCTTCTGCCCCGTCGCCACCCTCTCACCCTGGATGATGCGCACATCCTCTTCGGCAACGATGGTGCGAATCTGCCGTCCCTGCCGATAATGGACGGTCAGCCGTCCGGCGTGGATGGTCAGATCGTCCTGCCTGCCGACAACGTGGCCGATGAAAACGACCGTCTTGCTGACATCGTCCGCTTCGAGCCGGTCGGAGGTGATCTCGAGCGGCGCGTCCCGGTTGAAAGCATCGGCCGCCGGCACTGGACAGGGCACGGCCAGCAGACAGACAAGAAAGATAAGACAGAACCGTCGTTTCATCCCCGCTCCTCGGCAAGCGGCCCGAGCTGCCAGCGTGACCAGACGTCCGAAAGCAGCCGCAGCCTGCGTTGATCGACAAACAGGCGCAATCCGCGCCCGCGCACTTCCATCGCCGTCGAGGTCAGGCGCACCGGACCATCCGTCCAGACCAGCCGTCGGTTCTGGTCGTAGAACATGCGCTCCGACGTCAGGACATAGCCTCTGTCGTCACTGGCCCGCACGTGGCCGAAAGCCTCGAGCCGCCCTGAACGGCTGTCCCAGACGCCGCGATCGGCGGTCAGGCGCAGATCACCGCGCCCCTCCCGGCCATAGAAGACCAGGTCGACCTGCCGCAGCCGGGTCACCCCGGCCTGCAGGTCGTGACTGCCACCGACGGCCCGCAGCCGCCAGACGGCACGGCCGTTGCGGGTTTCGGTATAGTCGATGTTGTCCAGGGAAAGATCGGCGTCTCCGGCGGGCTGTGCCGTCGTGATCGCCTCCTCGACCGGCTGGTAACGCCGGCCGACAACGAAGGCCAGCAGCACGGCGAGTACGACAAAGGCGACCAGAAGCATATTTCGGAACGACAGAAGGGCTTTCATAGGCGGGAGGCAGTATAGCATCGGCGACAGTGCGAGTAAAGCCACCCGAAGACTCTTGGCACAACTTTTGTATTCAATCCTGCCAGTAGCGGGCCGTGACCTCCTCCCAGTCGCCGCGGGCCTTGAGAATCATCTCGCAGATCTCCCGAACCGCACCGTCACCTCCCCGTCTGGAGGCCACGTAATGGACGTGCGAAACCAGATCCTCGCAGGCGTCCGCCACCGTCGCAGCGAACCCGACCCGGCGCAGGATCGGCAGATCGACCAGGTCGTCACCAACGTAGGCGACTTCGTCCTCCCCCAACCCCTCCTGCTCGAGAATGCGGCGGAAAGGAAGCAGCTTGTTCTTGCTGCCCTGAACGACCAGATCGACCCCGAGTTCCCGCATCCGGTGGGCAACCACCCGGGACTGGCGGCCGGTGATGATGCCGATGCGCACCCCGGAGCGCTGCAGCAGCTTCATACCGTGTCCGTCGCGCACATGGAAGGCCTTGGTCTCCTCGCCGCGATCGTTGATGATGATACGGCCGTCGGTCAGAACGCCATCGACGTCGAGCAACAACAGCCGTATTTTCCGCAGTCTGTCTTCCATTTCCTTCATTCAGATGACTCCGGCCTTGAGCAGATCGTGCAAATGGACGATGCCGACCGGGACCCTGGCCTGGTCGTCCTCGAAAACGAACAGGGAAGTGATGGAAAACTCTTCCATCCGCTGCAGGGCCTTGGCCGCCAGGTTCGAACGCAGAATCCGTTTCGGATGGCAGGTCATGACCTCGCGCATCGGCCGCTCGAGAACCTCGTAGCCCCTCTCCAGCGCCCGGCGCAGATCGCCGTCGGTAAAGACGCCGACCAGTTCGCCCCGCCCGTTCACCACGCCGGTGATGCCGAGTTTCTTGCTGGTTATCTCGAACAGACCGTCACGCAGCAGGGTCTCCTCGGAAACCAGGGGGACATCCTCACCGGTATGCATCATGTCCTCGACCCGAAGCAGCAGCCGCTTGCCGAGAGCTCCGCCGGGATGAAACAGGGCAAAGTCCTCTTCGCTGAAACCACGCTCCGCCAGCAGGGTCACGGCCAGAGCATCCCCCATGGCCAGGGTGGCGGTGGTACTCGCCGTCGGCGCCAGCCCCAGCGGACAGGCCTCCTCGGCCACCGAAATGTCAAGAAAGACGTCGCCGGCCCGGGCCAGGGTGCTGTTCGGCTGTCCCGACATGGCGATCAGCGGCAGCCCCATCCGCTTGATGACGGGCAGGATGCGCACCACCTCTTCCGTCTCGCCCGAATTGGAGACGGCGATCACCACATCCCCCTTCATCAGCATGCCGAGATCGCCGTGAATCCCTTCGGCCGGATGCAGAAAGAGCGCCGGCGTCCCGGTCGAGGCCATGGTGGCGGCTATTTTCTGGCAGATCAGCCCCGATTTGCCCATGCCGGTGATGACCACCCGGCCCTTGCAGTCGAGAATCATCCGTACGGCCCGGCTGAACGCTCCGTCGATCCGGTCACGCAGGGCCAGAACGGCTTCGGCCTCGATTTCGAGCACGCGTCTGGCTTTTTCGATCATGCTCCCTCCTGTCCGGCTGCCTGGCCGGTCTTGACCAGCCGGTCGATCCGCAATATCTCGCCGATGAGGGATTCCAGCTGATCGAGCGGCAGCGAGTTCGGACCGTCGCACAGGGCCCGGTCCGGATCGTCGTGCACTTCCCAGAAGAGGGCGTCGACCCCCATGGCGACGGCGGCCCGCGAAAGGCCGGCGACGAACTGCCGCTGGCCGCCGGAGGAATCGCCGGCCCCCCCGGGCAACTGGACGGCGTGGGTGGCGTCGAACACCACCGGTACCCCCAGCTCCCGCATCAAGGCCAGCGACCGCATGTCGACCACCAGGTTGTTGTAGCCGAAGGTGGTGCCGCGTTCGGTAAACAGCACCGACTCGCCACCGGCCTCCCCGATCTTGGTCAGCACGTTGCGCATGTCCCAGGGGGCCATGAACTGCCCCTTCTTGACATTGACCACCTTGCCGGTGCGCGCCGCCGCCTGCAGCAGATCGGTCTGCCGGCAGAGGAAGGCCGGGATCTGGAGGATATCGAGCACCTCGGCGGCGGCTTCGACCTGCCCGGTTTCGTGGATGTCCGAAATCAGCGGCAACCCGGTCTTCTCCCGGACCCGGGCGAGTATCTCCAGCCCCCTTTCCAGCCCCGGTCCGCGGTACGATTTCGAGGAGGAGCGGTTGGCCTTGTCGAAGGATGCCTTGAACACCAGGCCGAATCCGAGCCTGGCGCTCAGTCCGGCCAGAAAATCAGCGATCCGCAAAGTCCGGTCGAGATCTTCGATCACACAGGGTCCGGCGATCAGCACCAACGGTTCGTTTCCGCCGATACTCAAACCGGCGACTTTCACTCTCTTCATGCGTCTCCCCTTCTGGCCTGCCCCTGCTTCAGGCAGGCACCGACAAAGGATTCGAACAAGGGATGCGGATCCATCGGCCGGGACTTGAACTCGGGATGGAACTGGCAACCGAGAAACCAGGGATGATCCTTCATTTCGACGATCTCGACCAGATCCGAATCGGGATTGATCCCGGAGAGAACCAGCCCGCATTCCTGCAGCCGTTCGCGATAGGCGTTGTTGAATTCGTAGCGGTGACGATGCCGTTCGGAAATCTGGTCGGTGCCGTAGATGCGGCGGGCCAGGGTCCCTTCGCCGAGAACGCAGGGATAGGCGCCGAGGCGCATGGTCCCCCCCTTGCCGCGCACCCGCTTCTGTTCTTCCATGATGTGGATGACCGGATTTTCGGCATCGTCGTGAAATTCGGAGGAATGGGCATCCTCGATGCCGCAGACGTTGCGGGCGTATTCAACCACCGCCATCTGCATGCCGAGGCAGATGCCGAAAAAGGGAATCCGCTGCTCGCGCGCATGACCGATGGCGGCGATCTTGCCTTCGCTCCCCCGTTCGCCGAAACCGCCGGGCACCAGAATTCCATCGACATCGTCGAAGGTGGCGTTGATGCCGTGCCGCTCGAGGGATTCGGAATCGACATACTTCAGGTTGACCCGGCAGTTGTTGGCGATGCCGCCGTGGACCAGAGCCTCGGACAGGGATTTGTAGCTCTCCTTCAGCTCGACGTACTTGCCGACGATGGCGATCGTCGTCTCCCCGGCCGGCTCCTTGACCCGCTGCACGATCCGCTCCCAGGCCGACAGGTCCGGGGCCTTGGTCCAGATATTCAGATAGTCGATGATCCGCTCGTCGAGCCCCTCGTTGTGAAAGGCGATCGGCACTTCATAGATCGACTGCACGTCACGGGCGGTGATGACCGCCTCTTCGCGGACATTGCAGAACAGGGCGATTTTCGCCTTCATGTCGCGCGGGATCTCCCGGTCGCAGCGACACAGAAGGATGTCGGGCTGGATGCCGATTTCGCGCAGTTCCTTGACGCTGTGCTGGGTCGGCTTGGTCTTCAGCTCCCCCGCCGTCTGGATGTAGGGAACCAGGGTGAGATGGATGTAGAGGACGTTGTCAGCCCCCCGGTCGGCCCGGAACTGGCGGATGGCCTCGAGAAAGGGGAGCGACTCGATGTCGCCGACGGTGCCACCAACCTCGACGATGGCCAGATCGACTCCCCTGGCGTTCTCGAGAATCTTGCTCTTGATTTCGTTGGTGATGTGCGGAATGACCTGCACCGTGCCGCCCAGATAATCGCCCCGGCGCTCCTTGCGGATGACCGAGTCGTAGACCTGGCCGGTGGTGAAATTCGACTTCCGGCTGAGAGTCGCCGACGTGTAGCGCTCGTAGTGACCGAGATCGAGATCGGTCTCGGCCCCGTCGTCAGTCACGAACACCTCGCCATGCTGGAAGGGACTCATGGTCCCGGGATCGACATTGATGTAGGGGTCCATCTTCTGCATGGAGACCCGCAGGCCCCTCGCCTCCATCAGGGCGCCGATGGCCGCCGCCGACAGCCCCTTGCCGAGTGAACTGACGACACCGCCGGTAATGAAGAGAAACTTGGTTTTCATGAAGGCTCCTTGACTCTCATCGCTACGTACGGAATTCACACACCGGCCGGCCGGTCGTTTTCAGCACTCCGACCAGCCGCGTATCATACAATGGCCTTGCGACCGGGGAAAAGACTAAAGCTCCGCCTTGCCCGCAAGCAGGGAACGAACCTGTTCCAGATCCTCCGGGGTATCGACCCCGAGGGAGTGATCGGCTACCTGACGGACCATTATGGCGTATCCGTGCTCCAGCGCCCTGAGCTGCTCCAGCGATTCGAGCTGCTCCAGCGGCGTCCTGGGCAGAGACGGGAAACGCCGCAGGAAGTCCCGCCGGTAGACGTAAAGACCGATATGCCTGCGGGCGGGCGTCACCCGCAGGACCTCGTCCATGCGTTCGGCCATGTCTCGGGGCCAGGGAATGGGCGCGCGGGAGAAGTAGAGCGCCCGCCCCCGTCCGTCGCAGACCACCTTGACCACATTGGGGTTCATGAACTCGTCGGCCGAGGCCAGCGGCGTGCAGAGCGTGCCCATGGCGACACTTTCGTCTTCGAGCAGGGGCTCGGCCGCCAAATCGATGCTTTGCGGATCGATCAGCGGCTCATCGCCCTGCACGTTGATGATCAGGTCGCCGGCAAGCGACTCGGCAACCTCGGCCAGGCGGTCGGTGCCGGTCGGATGGTCGGACCGGGTCATCATCACCTCGCCACCGAAGGCCCGGACGGCATCGGCGATGCGGCCGTCATCGGTCGCCACCAGCACCCGGCGGGCCAGCCGGGAGTCGCGGCACCTCTCGTAGACCCACTGGATCATCGGCTTGCCGAGAAGATCGGCAAGCGGCTTGCCCGGAAACCGGGTCGAAGCGTAACGGGCCGGAATGACGATGGTGATATCCATGCAAACCCTCCAGTAAAGCGGCCGGTGGCACGACAAACAGCGGCGTACTGTAAAGAAAGGCCGAACGGCTGTCAACCGCCCCGAAGCCGGGGCTAGTCGGTCGCCACCCGGAAGGCAACCTCGGCCAGGTCGTGCTCGGCCATGATCAGCAGCACGTAGTGCTTCGCCCCGTCCATGCGGTCATGGAGAACCCGCGGCGAAAGTTCCGCCCGGATGCGGCCATCGGCGACACCGTCACTGTCCCCCGGGACCAGCGAGCTCGGCGATGCCAGACCATCGACCAGACGGAAGGTGCGAATCACCTGTTCGCCTGCATCGGCGACACCGTTGCCGTTGCTGTCGGCCCACTGCTCGATATAGACCGTCTCGCCGGGGAAGCTGAGCGGGCCGATCGACAGAACCAGAGGCCGGTCGGAACCATTTTCGAGCAGCGGCCGGTCGAGACGGGCGGAAAACAGTTCGAACCAGGGACCGGTATCCGTCCGCACCGGCGGCGGTTCAGACTCGACAATCACCAGATGGCACTCGGCATACCCCCGGTTGCCGAAATCGTCAACCGCTTCAACCCGCACGACATGCTCGCCGGGAGCAAGGGGATCAAGAGCCATGCCGGAATACTTGTCGACCACCTCGCCATCCACCAGGACTCTGACCTTTCCCCGCTCGACCTGAAACTGCAGCAACGGAGTGTTGTCGTAGGTCAGGCCGACGGCCGGGGCCAGGATGCGAACGCGGGGAGCCTTCCGTTCAACCTGCAGTTCGAACCGCAGGCGACCGGAATTGCCATGCGCATCACGCGCCGACACGACCAGAAAATAATGACCATTCTCCAGGCCGTCTACATCGATCTCCCAACGGTCGCCGGCCGGATAACGGGCTTCGGACACCCTTGCTCCCGGAACCGTGACAAGGTCGATGAAAGAACCCGGCTCCCTGGTGCCGTGCACGGTCAGGCGACCACCGCCGACAGTCGCAGGCAGGGGGGCAACGGTAAAGACCGGGGGCAGGGTATCGATGACGAATTCCCGCTCAAGCCAGGCGATATTGCCGGCAGCGTCGACACATTCCAGCCGCAGATGATGGGTTCCGTCGGACAGACTCGGCAGACGTTCTTTTGCCGCGACCTGAACGGCTTCGCCGTCG
The DNA here is from genome assembly GCF_008124615.1 of Geothermobacter ehrlichii. Lineage (NCBI taxonomy): Bacteria > Pseudomonadati > Thermodesulfobacteriota > Desulfuromonadia > Desulfuromonadales > Geothermobacteraceae > Geothermobacter > Geothermobacter ehrlichii. The sequence continues at coordinate 26,626 of NZ_VNIB01000002.1, read as the reverse complement.
AGAAAAACATTGATCCCGTTCCCTTCACAACGCCAGTCGATGACCGGCTCCGACTCGAGGCTCACCTCCGGCGGACTGAGCAGAACCAGTTGCGGCGGGGTGCGATCGAGAGTAAAGCTCACCATGTCTTCGGCACTTTGTCCCCGCTCGTCACGCACCCGGACCACGATACGATGCAGCCCGTCGCCAAGTTTCTTGAGGGCCTCGTCGACATCCCCAACCTTTTTGCCGTCGAGCAGAATGTCGACGTCTCCCCCGTCGGCATCGTAGACAAGCCGGGGCGTCCGGTTGAGAACCGCCCGGTCGGCCGGAGAATCGATGACAACCCTTGGCAAACCGACGTCAACCTCGGCAGGCAGGTCTGTCCCATTGTCGTTTGCCGGCCGGGATGTCCGGCCGTGCTCATCGGTGCCCCTCACGACCATGTCCGGCTTTTCGCCGGGCCGATAGAAAGTCAGGACATCGAGGACACCGAGCAGCTCGCCGGACGACAACCCGGCAAGGGCATTGCCGGTCCGAACGAAAAGAGCCGGAGAAAATCCCCGCCTGGCAACGACCATACCCTGTCCGTCACGGCCATCCGATTTTCGAACGTAGCCGGCGACCGGAATGAGCCCCCCCCTGCCATTGCGGGAGAGATAACCGGCGCTGACCACCGCCAGATCGACCTCACGGAATCTGTCGAGCCAGTAGTGGAGATTCCTTTCCGAGCGGAACGCCCTGGGCACTACCCTGCGTCCCAGCTGTTCGGACAGATAGGCGGCCAGGGCATCGGCCTGATCCGTCGTCCGAATCAGGTCGCAAACTTCAGGGGTATAGCCGAAAACAAGATCTTTCGCCTGTGCCGGGGACGGCGAGAAGGAGAGCACGACAAGTGAAAACAGAAAAAGACGGCGGAGGCCGGCAGCCAGACGGATGCGGCTGAACCAGGCAGGAGGCATGAAGCAAACCCCTCTTGGAGCAATGATTGGCGACCGGCCGGGCCCGGGCGCGTCGCTCGTGAATCACGCCCTACCTTACACCGGCGTCATGCACAGTTCAAGCACCTTGGCGCGGCCGGACAGACCGTGGCGGCGAGGGGGCCTAGCTCCTGCGGACAAAAATCTCGCGGGCGAGTTCATCGTCGACGGCAAACTCCGAATAACCGACCTTGAAGACATAGCTGGGGAAGGTCCGGCTGAGCAGGATTTCGTTGCCCGGCAACACCCCCATGCTCATCAGCTTCTGCATCTTCTTCTCGTTGTCCGTCGACAGGTAGGCGATCTCGCCCCGCTCGCCCGCCTTCAGCTCAGTCAGGGCGACAACACCGGGGGTTCCCTCGCGGCGGGCCTGCTCGCAGCAGCTACCGGGCGGAATCGGCTTGCCGTGCGGGCAGGTGGTCGGATGGTTGAGCAGCGTGCAGAGCTTGGTATCGACACCGTGATGCAGCAGGTGCTCAAATTCGCAAGCTTTGGCGTTGCCGGCCTCTCCCTTGAAGTCGAGAACGTCCATCATCAGCCTCTCGGCCAGGCGATGCCGACGCACCGTCATCCGGGCCTCCTCCCGTCCCTCGGGCCGCAGGTAGACCCGCTCCCCTTTGACCTCAACATAGGCCAGCTTCTTCAGCTCTTCCAGCCCCTCGTCATCGGAACCGATGCGCAGCCGCTCGAAATGGGCGGCGTTCTCCCCCTCTTCTTCGGTGGCGATCCAGAGCGTCTCGAGAATCTCTTCCGCCTTTTCCGATACGTTCATTTCTTCTTCTCCTTGCGCCCCAGCAACCGCTCGAGAAGAGGCGACGGCAGGGGATTTTCGTAACCGCAATAGGGACAGTGTACCTTGCGACAACCGCCTCCGCAGCGGCCGCAACCCTTCTCGGGCGTTTCTTCGGGAATCTCCCGGTGACAGAAACCGCAGATCATCCTGGCACCCCAGTCAGCAGCAGCAAGCGGTTCAGGCCGAAACCGACACTGAACGCCAGCAGGGTCACAACCGCGAAAATGGCCAGCGACGCCTTCCAGCCACGCTCCTTCTTCATGATCAAAAACTGGGCGACGCAGGGCACGAAAAGGGTCAGCGTCACCGCCGCCACCGTCAACTGGGCTGGGGAGAGAATCCCCTTCGTCTGCAGATCGTAGAGACCAGCGGCACCAAAATCCCGCCGGAAAAAGCCAAAGATGAAGGCGGCGGCGGTCTGGCCCGGCAATCCCAGCAGACGCATCACCGGCTGCATGACCTCAACCAGCCATTGCAAGGCCCCGGTCATCTTGCCCGCCCAGAGAATGACCGACGCCAGAATGAACAGGGGGAAGATTTCAAGGAAATACCACTGCATCCGGGTCAGGGTCTTGACCAGCACGTTGCGCGGCTGCGGCAGGCGCATGGGCGGAATTTCCATGTAGAACATCGGCTTTTCGCCCGGCATCAGCCGGGCCGAGAGAAAGCCGATGAACAGAAAGAGTCCGGCCATGCTGCCGCCCCAGATGACCAGCGCCCCCGGCACGGCGGAGAGCAAGCCAAGAATAACGCCGAGCTGGGCGCTGCAGGGGATGGCGAGCGCCAGCAGCAGGGTGGCGATCAGCCGCTCCCTGCGGGTCTCCAAGGTTCGGGTGACGATGGTCGCCATGGTGTCGCAGCCAAAGCCGAGGACGATGGGAATGACCGCCCGGCCATTGAGACCGATCTGCTTGAAGACCCGGTCGACCAGCATGGCCAGCCGGGGGAAGTAGCCAGAGTCCTCGATTACCGAAAAAGCGATGAAAAAGGTGCCGACGATGGGCAAGACGATGGCCACGGCATAACGGACGCCCAGGGTGAAGATGCCGTACTCGCCGGCCAACAGCTCAAACAGCCAGTTCCAAGGCAGATAGGTGCGGCAGAAATCGATAAACCAGGGGTTGAGATTTTTTTCAAACAGTCCCCCCTCGAGAAAGTCGACGATGGTGCCGGCACCGAAGTTGCCGACAAACTGATAGAGGCCGAAATAGAGCACCAGCAGCAACAGGGGAACCCCCGTCCAAGGATTCATGGTCAGCTCGGAGAGCTTCCCCGCCCAGTCGATTGCTCTCTGTCCGTCCTCGCTGATAACGCCTTCGAGAACCCCCTTGCAGACCCGCTTGCGCTCCAGGCTGATGCGCAAATGCAGATCGACCCGGCGATCGAAGGCGATTTCGTTGATCGCCCCCTCGACCACCGCAAAATTGTCCTTTTCGACCGAACGGACCAGTTCGGTCAGCGACTCGTCACGCTGCATCAACAGCAGCGCCATGGCGCGGGCATCCAGACCGTACTGCCCGCTCAAGCAGGAAGTGACGCGTGAAATGTCGCGCTCGAGATCGACGGCGTAACCGAAGACCGCCTTCTGGCTCGGATCGAAGCCGACAATGGCGGCCCGGATCTCCTTCAGTCCCCGACGCCGGCGAACCGCCGCCCCGACCACGGGAATGCCGAGCTTCTCCTCCAGAAGATGCAGGTCGAAACGCAGACCGAGCCGTTCGGCCTCGTCCAGAATGTTGACCACCAGGATGACCGGCAGGCCGGCCTCGATCAGCTGCAGGGTCATGGGCAGCATGCGCTCGATGTTGCGGGCATCGATGACGTGCAGTACCACATCCGGCCGCTCGTTCAGCAGCATGTCACGCGCCACCCTCTCCTCCTCGGTGATCGGCAGCAACGAATACATGCCCGGCGTGTCCAGCACCTCGTAGCGGACGCCATGAATTTCACAGGTGCCGCGAAAGACCTCGACGCTGGTGCCGGGATAGTTGGAAACCGTGGTATAGGCCCCCGTCAGGGCATTGAACAGAACGCTCTTGCCGACATTGGGGTTGCCGACCAGAAAGATGCGGCGAAGGTTCTGATCGGCCTGTACCGGGTTTTCGACTGCACACTTCATCAAAATGACTCCGTCAGGGAAACACCCCTCTATTGAAAACCGTTTTCAATAGTCCGGCAGAAAACGGGTTCGGAATTTACCGACGATTGCGGAGCATGGAACAACAACGCGGGCGAGCCTTTTTCAGCAGCCCTTTCTTACTTTTTCTTCCTGGCACTTGGCGCACAGACCGTACAGGTCATGGCGGTGACTGGTCATGACGAATCCGTGCCGGGCGGCTATATCCCGCTGAAGCTGCTCGATCCGGCTGTCCTCGAATTCGCTGATGACCCCGCAGGAGATGCAGACCAGGTGATCGTGATGGCTCTTGTCGCCCGTCCACTCGTAACGGATCTGCCCGTCGCCGAAATTGCGCTCCTCGGCCAGACCGCACTCTGTAAAAAGCTTCAGGGTCCGGTGAACGGTCGCATAGCCGATGTTCGGATGCCGGCGGCGCACCTTCTGATAGAGATCTTCGGTGGAAAGATGGGTCGACGAACGCAAAAAGGCATCGAGCACAATCTCCCGCTGCCGGGTCGACTTCAGCCCCTTCTGCAACAGAAAACGCCTGAACTGTTCCTTGCTTTGCCGCATCTCACCTCGACATTCATTGAAAATGGATTTCAATTTAAAAAAGACGGGTGTTCCTGTCAAGAAAAAAAAAATCCCGCCCAGGTCCCCTCTCCGGATATCCCGGCATGATTATTCGTGCCAAATCCGGGTTTCGTCGGGCTTGACCCGCTGTCGACAAACGGCTATTTTTTGGTGATTTTGCAAACCTGCCCGATTCTCGGCAACCCAAAACCCCCAAAGGGAGGCACCATGGCCGTTCATCTCGTCGACCATCCCCTGGTCCGGCACAAGATCGGACTGATGCGGGAGAAGGACATTTCCACCAAGAACTTTCGCGAACTGGCATCCGAAATCGCCTGCCTGTTGACCTACGAGGCGACCAAGGATCTCGAAACCGAAGGCCACACCATCGAAAGCTGGGCGGGACCGGTCCGCATCGAGCAGATCAAGGGCAAGAAGATCACCGTCGTACCGATCCTGCGCGCCGGCCTCGGCATGATGAACGGCGTTCTCGACCTGATTCCCAGCGCCCGGGTGAGCGTGGTCGGTCTCTACCGCAACGAGGAGACCCTGGAACCGGTCACCTACTACCAGAAATTCACCAGCCGCATGGAAGATCGCACCGCCCTTATCCTCGACCCGATGCTGGCCACCGGCGGCAGCGTCGTCGCCTGCATCGACATGCTCAAGCAGGCCGGCTGCAGCCGGATCAAGGGACTGTTCCTGGTCGCCGCTCCCGAGGGAATCAGCCGGTTGCAGGAAGTCCATCCGGATGTCGACATCTATACCGCCGCCATCGATGAACGGCTCAACGACAACGGCTACATCCTGCCGGGACTGGGAGATGCCGGCGACAAGATCTTCGGGACGAAATAAGGCAGACAGGCCTGCCGGCGGGAGGCTGACCACCAGCTACAAGGCAAGAGAGCTCCGGCACAGCATGGAGACGAGGTCCGGTTTCATGAGGCACCGGCTCCGGTAACGGCGGGCAGACGGCCCCGTGAAAACCAGACCCGGCCATTTTTTCAGCCTGGATCGGTGAGCCCGTTCTGCATGGGATAGGTGACAGGTTCACAGGTTCAGCTTCAACATCCTGACAGAAGGGAACTCGGTATGGAGAAGAATCTTTCCGAAAGCAGCTACAACTTCCGTCTCAAGGACTGCCTGCTCGGCGCCCAGATGCTTTTCGTCGCCTTCGGCGCCCTGGTCCTGGTCCCCCTGCTGACCGGACTGAATCCCAACGTCGCCCTGTTTACGGCCGGGGCCGGCACCCTGCTCTTCCAGCTGATCACCGGTGGCAAGGTTCCGGTCTTTCTCGCCTCCAGTTTCGCCTTCATCGCTCCGATCATCTACGGCGTCCAGCAATGGGGGATTCCGGGAACGCTCTGCGGCCTGGCCGCCGCCGGCCTGCTCTACGTGCTCTTCAGCCTGGCCATCCGCCTGTTCGGGTCCGGCATCCTGCACCGGATTCTGCCGCCGGTGGTGACCGGACCGGTGATCATGGTCATCGGCCTGGTCCTGGCCCCGGTGGCCGTCCACATGGCCTCGGGACGGACCGGAGACGGCGCCGCCTGGCTGGTGCCGCAACCGACCGCCTTCATCATCGCCGGCGTCTCCCTGGCGGTCACCGTCCTCGTTTCCCTGCTCGGCAAGGGACTGTTCCGCCTGATTCCCATTCTCTGTGGCATCGCCTCCGGTTACGCCACCTCGCTGCTTCTCGACCTGGCCGGCATCTCCGCCTCGATTCAGGCCGGGTTCGATCCCGGCAGCCTGAAGAACTGGACCGCCCCGACCCTGATCTCCATGCAGAAGGTCGCCGAGGCCCCCTGGATCGCCATGCCCGACTTCACCTTTCCGACCTGGAACCTGGAAGCCGTTCTCTTCATCGTCCCGGTCGCAATCGCGCCGGCCATCGAGCATTTCGGCGACGTGCTGGCCATCGGCGGCATCACCGGCCGCGACTACGTGGACGATCCCGGCATTCACCGCACCCTGCTCGGCGACGGCCTGGCCACCAGCCTGGCCGCCCTGCTCGGCGGCCCGCCCAACACCACCTATTCCGAGGTCTCCGGCGCCGTTGCCCTGACCCGTTCCTTCAACCCGGCGATCATGACCTGGGCCGCCATCAGCGCCATCCTGCTCGCCTTCGTCGGCAAGCTCGGCGCCTTTCTCGGCACCATTCCGGTCCCCGTCATGGGCGGTATCATGGTGCTGCTGTTCGGCGCCATCTCCGTCATCGGCATCAACACCCTGATCAAGGCGCAGATCGACCTCATGCGGCCGCGCAACCTGACCATCGCCGCCGTCATCCTGGTCTTCGGCATCGGCGGCATGAGTTTCGACCTGACCGTGGTCAAGCTGGGCGGCATCGGCCTGGCCGGAATCGTCGGCGTCATTCTCAACCTCCTGCTGCCGCAGGAACGCTGACGCCGTTCACCAACGACCCGTCTCGGGGGCCCCGGCGGAGGCCGGGGTCCCTCTCCGCTTACCCGTACGGGACACACCGGATTCGACAATCCGGGCCGAATTCAGGCCCCCGCGTCCGCGACACCGACCCTTCCGCACCGTTCTCCGGCAAGACTGGCAGCTGCCTCCGACGCCTTTTTCCGCGCTGTGATCGTTTCCGACCCGTCCATGGATACTCACTTCGGAAAAACGACCCGTTCAACCAGACGCCACGGCGCCGATGCATTGGACTATATTTCTATTCTTAAATGGCCGGCCATTGGGTCAACGAAACGGGGTTGACGATTTTTTTTCACATGCAATACTGAAATCCTGTTCTTTTTTCTTGCGAGCCACCGCCAGAGCCGAAAAGATGACACCATGGACGATGCCGGTCTGCCAGAACTGCTGCCCAAACAGCACCTGATCCTGCTCGGCGTTCTCGACGACCTGCTGCAGGAGCCCCGGGAACGCCTGCCACGCACCGAGCTGATCGCCGAAACCTACCGGGCCAACATCAATACGGCGAAAAAGGCGCTGTCGCTCCTGGGCCAGGCGGGAATGATCCAGGCCCGTCGCCGGGCCGGCAACAGGGTCGTCCGCCGACTGAGCAGCGAACAGGCAGAAATCTATCACGCCACGCGCCGGCGCATCGCATCGCTGCTGCGCGAACTGGCGGCGGCCGGCTTCAACCGTCTGGAAATATCCGCCGCCCTGCTGGCGGCCTATCGCGAGCAGGAACAGCGCCAGCCGCGGATCATCTATGCCGACCTCGAGTTCAACGAACTGCTGCTCGGCCGGCGCGAGCTGGAACAAACCTGCGGACAGCCCGTACAGCCGGTCCAGGTCGAAGAGCTGGCAAGACAGCTGACTGAAGGCTGGATCACCGCCGATCTGATCGTGACCACCTTCTTCTGCGAGAGCCGCATTCGCGACCTCTGTATCCACAAGGGCATTCCCCTGGTCGCCCTGCGCACCACGCCGCCTTTGGAACATCTGCTCAATTTCAGCCTTCTCCCACGTGATACGGTCATCACCCTGGTTGTCCTGTCGGAATCGATCCGCCAGCGTATCCGGCAACACTATCCGCACATCCAAAAGGATTTTCCGGGCTTCGCCATCATGACACTCGAAGAGATCCGGAGAGACCGGACGCGGCTGGACAAGACCCACATTCTGCTGACCCATAAGCTGGTCGCGGAAGAACACGCGGCACTGTTCCGCAGCATCCCGAGAATCATCAGCTACAACCGTTTCCAGGATGACGAGGGACTCGACTACATCCGAACCCTGACCGGCAACCGCAACAAGGAGCAGACATGCTGATCGTCGGTGTCGATACTGGTGGAACCTTTACCGACTTCATCTGGCACGACGGAAGCGCCTGGGGTGAATACAAGGTGCTGTCCACGCCGCACAACCCGGCGGAAGCCGTCCTGTCGGGGCTGCGGCATATCGCCGGCGACCGACCGGTCGACCTGGTTCACGGCTCGACGGTGGCGACCAATGCCATCCTGGAAAAGAAAGGGGCCCTGACCGCCCTGGTGACCAATCGCGGTTTCGAGGACATCATCGAGATCGGCCGGCAGAACCGCCCCGATCTCTACAGCCTCCACTGCCGGCGCAATCCGCCGATCGTTCCCGCCGGCTACCGGTTCGGCCTGCCCGGCCGGATCGACCAGGAAGGACGGGAAATCGCCGCCCTGCCCGATCCGGCCCTTGAGGAATTGAAAGAAAAGTTGCAGAAGGCCCAGGTGGAATCGGTCGCCGTCTGCCTGCTCTTCTCATTCGCCAATCCCGAACATGAACGACGTGTCGGCGCGGGCCTCGCGACTCTCGGCGTGCCGGTCTCCCTGTCCCACGAAACCCTGGCCGAATTCCGCGAATACGAACGGACCTCGACTACCGTCATCAACGCCTACGTCGCCCCGAAGATGCGGCGCTACCTCACCTACCTGCGCGAACAGACCGGCGGCAGCCGTTTTCGCATCATGCAGAGCAACGGCGGCAGCATCTCGGCCGAGACGGCGATGAACGAATCGGTCCGCACCATCCTCTCTGGACCGGCCGGTGGTGCCGTCGGCGCCCGCGAGATCGGCAGGCAGTCGGGCTTCGACCGCCTGATCACCTTCGACATGGGCGGAACCTCGACCGACGTCTGCCTGATCGACGGCGAGCTGCCGCTGACCACCGAATCGGAGATCGCCAGCTATCCGGTCAAGGTGCCGATGATCGACATCCATACCGTCGGTGCCGGCGGTGGTTCGCTGGCCTCGATCGACACCGGCGGTTCGCTCCAGGTCGGCCCCCAGAGTGCTGGCGCCGACCCGGGTCCGATCTGCTACGGCAAAGGCGAAGGGATCACCGTTACCGACGCCAATCTCTTTCTCGGCCGGCTTGTGCCGGAACACTTTCTAGGCGGCGCCATGCGCCTGCGGCCGGAACGGCTGCAGCGACCTTTCACCGAACTGGCGGACCGGCTCGGCCTGCCCCTCGTCGAGCTGGCCGAGGGCATCCTCGACATCGCCAACGCCACCATGGAACGCGCCATCAAGGTCATCTCCGTCGAACGAGGACACGATCCGCGCGAATTCACCCTCTTCTCTTTCGGCGGCGCCGGCGGCATGCACGCGGCCTTCCTCGCCCGCCTGCTGCAGATGCCGCGCGTACTGGTGCCACGCAATCCGGGCATCCTGTCGGCCGCCGGCATGCTGATGGCCGACGTCATCAAGGACTATTCGCGCACCATCATGCGCGGCGCCGAAGAGCTCACGCCTGAAATTCTCGACGAACTCTTCGCCCCGATGGAGGCCCAGGGAACGGCCGACCTGCTGGGCGAAGGGATGCCGCGCCAGGCCATCGTCCACCAGCGTTTCCTCGACATGCGCTACCGGGGACAGTCCTTCGAACTGATGGCTCCGGGAACGGGCGATATCCGCGAGGCCTTCCACCGCCTGCACGAAACGACCTACGGCTACGCCAACCGGGACAAGGCGGTCGAAGTCGTCAACCTGCGCCTGCGCTCCACCGGGCGCCCGCAGCGGCCATCGCTGCCACAGATCGCCGCCGGCGGTCCAACGCCGCCGGCGGAAGCTTTCCTCGGAGAAAAGGACGTCATCTTCGACGGCAGGAGCAGAGGCACCATTTTGCTGCAGCGGGAAAAACTTCTGGCCGGCAACCGCATCCCCGGACCGGCGATCGTCATCGAATATTCGTCGACCATCATCGTGCCCCCCTTCGCCGAAGCGCAGGTCGACAGGTTCGGGAATCTGCTGCTGGAGATAAAGGAATAAATCTGAAAAGAGCCAACCACGAAGGCAAGAAGAAAGGCTGAACGAGGGTACAGAAACTTTGTTTTCCCCTTCGTATTCTCTTCGCCCCTTCGTGGCGGGTTTTCATCATCAAAGGAAAAACAACCCTCATGCACGTCAATCCGATTCTGCTGCAGGTGTTCAAGAACCGCTTCGCCGCCATCGCCGAAGAGATGGGCGTCACCCTGGGACGCACCGCCTTTTCGCCCAACATCAAGGAGCGTCGCGACTATTCCTGCGCCCTGTTCGACCGCCATGGCGACATGATCGCCCAGGCGGCCCACATCCCGGTGCATCTCGGCTCCATGCCCCTGTCGGTGAAAAGCGCCATCGACAGAATCGCCATGCGTCCCGGCGACATGGTGATGCTCAACAATCCCTTCGACGGCGGAACGCACCTGCCCGACATCACCCTGGTCGCCCCGGTCTTCATCGGCGACGAGCCGGTCTTCTACGTCGCCAACCGGGCGCACCACGCCGATGTCGGCGGCATGACCTCCGGCTCGATGCCACTGTCGACCTCGCTGTTCCAGGAAGGTCTGATCATTTCGCCGGTCCGGCTGGTCGAGGAGGGGGCCATCGACCGCAAGCTGCTCGAAGTGCTGCTGTGCAACGTGCGCACGCCGACCGAGCGCGAAGGGGATTTCGCCGCCCAGATCATGGCCAACCGCATCGGCGAACGCCGGTTGCGGGAGCTGGTCGACAAATATGACATGGCGACGGTCGAACGGTACGCCGCCAGCCTCAACGACTATGCCGAACGTTTCATGCGCCGGACCATCGCCGGCATTCCCGACGGCCGCTACCATCACCGGGACTGTCTCGACAGCGACGGCATCTCCGCCGACCCGGTCTGGATCGACTGCGTCATCGACATCGAGGGTGAGCTGGCCCGCATCGACTTCTCCGCCAGCGACCCGCAGGTGACCGGCAGCGTCAATGCCGTCTACGCCATCACCCTGTCGGCGGTCCTCTACGTCTTCCGCTGCCTGGTCGAGGCCGACGTTCCGGCCAACGCCGGCTGCCTGCGGCCGCTCGACGTGGTGACAAAACCGGGCACGGTGGTCGACGCATGCTTCCCCGCGGCCGTGGCCGGCGGCAATGTCGAGACATCACAACGGATAGTCGACGTGGTTCTCGGCGCCCTGGCCGAGGCCCTGCCCGACCGGATTCCCGCCGCCAGCCAGGGGACGATGAACAACGTCACCATCGGTGGCATCGACCCGCGCCGGGGCTCACCTTTCGCCTACTACGAAACCCTGGCGGGAGGGCACGGCGGCGGGCCGGCCGGCCAGGGGGAGTCGGCGATGCACAGCCACATGACCAACACCCTCAACACGCCGGTCGAGGCCCTGGAATACGCCTACCCCTTCCGGGTCACCGAATACGCCATCCGGCGCGGCAGCGGCGGCTGCGGGCGCTTCAGCGGTGGCGACGGCCTGGTCAGGGAGATCGAACTGCTGGCCGACGCCGAGGTAACGATCCTGAGCGAACGCCGCAACCAGCCACCTTTCGGCCTGCAGGGCGGGGAACCGGGAAGCCCCGGCCGCAACCTGCTGATCGACGGCGACAGCTCCGAACAGCTCCCGGGCAAGTTCAGTCGACGTATCAAGGCCGGATGCCGCCTGCGGGTGGAAACTCCCGGAGGAGGCGGCTGGGGAAGCGCGAACTGACAGTGCGGCGGAGATATGGGCCCATGGTCGCCAATCCCACCAGTTAAAGTGCGGATACAAAAAAAACAGGCAATGGACGGTGTCAGCCGGCGGCCGGCAGCACGCGGTAGAGCCAGCCGGTCAGCGAACCGAAGAGGTTGAAGAAGAGCATCGCGCCCACCACCATCAGCAGCAGGCCGGTGCCGATCTCGACCAGACGGATGTGCTTGCGGAACCGGTTGAAGAAACCGAGAAAACCGTGAAAGAGCAGGCCGGAGACCAGAAAGGGGACGCCAAGACCGGCCGAATAGAGGGTCAGCAGGAAGATGCCGCGCCCGGTGCCGCCGGTGGTCCCGGCCGCCATGGCGAGAATGGCGCCGAGAATGGGGCCGATGCAGGGAGTCCAGCCGGCGGCAAAGGCCAGTCCGACCAGGAAGGTGCCGGCGAAACCACTCGGCTTGTCATGAATCTGCACCCTCTTCTCACCCAACAGCACGCCGAAATGAAAGAGTCCCGTCAGATGGATTCCGAAAAGGAAGATGAGAACGCCGCCGATCCGCTGAACCCAGATCAGTCCCTCGCGCAGATGGACCTGAAAGGCGCTCGAGGCCAGCCCCGCCAGAGCCCCGAGAGCGATGAAGACGGTCGAGAAACCGAGGATGAAAACCAGGGAGTGAAGCATGACGGTGACCCGCACCCGGGCACCGGGATGCGCCTGCTCCAGCTGGCCGAAGGACAGACCGGTGATATAGGTCAGGTACGAGGGAATCAGCGGCAGGACGCAGGGGGAAAAGAAGGAAAGAACCCCGGCGCTGAAGGCGATCCAGGCCGTGATGTCGGTCTCCTGCCCCATCACCCTATTTCTCCAGCAGTGAAGTCAGGAAGGTCACCATCGACCGGGCAGCCCAGTCCCGGCCGCCGATGATGTGCTGGACGATCTTTCCCTGCTTGTCGACGACGAAAGTCTCGGGAAAGCGGAACACGCCGTAGGCCGACTGGGCCTCGCCGTCGACATCCATCAGCACCGGAAAGGTGTGCGGATGCTTGCGCAGAAATCCGGGCAGAACGTCTTTGCCGTCGGCCTCGATGTTGACGGCGAGTATTTCCAGCCCCCGGTCGTGCAGCCGGGCGTACAGGCGCTCCATGGAGGGCATCTCCTGCTTGCAGGGAGGACACCAGGTGGCCCAGAAGTTAACCAGCACCACCTTGCCGCGCAGGCTGGACAGGGACATCCGCCCGCCGTCCACTGTTTCCAGGTCGATCTCGGGGGCAGTCCGGCCGACCAGAACGGCGCCGCCGGGGGCTTTGTCGGGTCGCGGGCTGCCAGCAACGGCGGTCAGGGGAGAAAGCAGAACGATCGCTGAAACCAGCAACGTAAGAAGAGAACGCATGGACAATCCTTTCCGTTTCTTTCGACGCTTCGTTTTAGCCCCGCCTTCCAACAAAAGTCAAGGGCGGACCAGGACGTTCCGGACTGTCAGGGAAGATCGATGTAGTATCCCTGGTTGCCGCGCACGACGAGAAACTGCAGCGGCAGCCGACCGAAGGTCTCTTCGATGACCCGGGCATAGTCCTTCAGGCTCGACACCTCCTGACCTGCGGCCTGGATCACCAGATCGCCGCGGCGCATGCCGACCCGTTCGGCCGGGCCGCCGCGGGCCAGGTCGGCGACCCGAAGCTTGCCACGCCATTCCTCCAGGGAAAATCCGAAGGTGTCGGCGGCATACCGCAGGGCGAATCCGGGAGGGAACTCTTCCAGCCGCAGGTCGGCGGTTCGGCTTTCGATCCCGCGCAGGAAACGCACGCTCACCCGGTTGCCCGGAATGTAGGCGCCGAGGATGTTGAGAAATTCCCCCGGCGTCTCCACCGGGATATCGTCGATCTCGAGAATCACGTCGGCCAATTCCAGTCCCGCCCTGTCGGCGGGCGAACCGGGAATCACCTCGGTCACCAGCACACCGCCGTATCCCCTGGCGGCGGCGAACTGTTCGCCGGTGGCACCTGGAACCACGCCGAAGAAGCTGCGGCGCAGATGACCGTACTTCTTCAGATCGGGCAGCACCCGGCGAATGACATCCGCCGGTATGGCGAAACCTATTCCCTGCGCCTGCCTGGCTATGGCGGTATTGATGCCAATGACCTTCCCTTCCAGGTTGATCAGGGGGCCTCCCGAATTACCCGGGTTGATCAGGGCGTCGGTCTGGATGAAGACCGCCATAAATTCCTTGTCGAGAGTCAGGGCGCGCAACGGACCGCTGACCACACCAGTAGTGATGGAGCTGCCGAGCCCGAGCGGATTGCCGATGGCGATCACCGGTTCGCCGATCATCAGATCGTCCGACCGGCCGAGCCGCAGAAACGGATAGGATCTGCCTTTCGGCGCTGGGATGCGGATCAGCGCCAGATCGAGATTGTCGTCCCTGCCGACCAGCTTCGCCTCGATCTCCCGGTGCCGGCCGGCCAGGGCGACAAAGATTTTCGACGCCCGGCTGATGACGTGGGCGTTGGTCAGAATCAGCCCGCCGGGATCGATGAGCACGCCCGAACCGAGGGACTCGGTGGTGTAGAGGCGCGGAGGGGCGAATTCGCGGAAAAAATCCTCGAAGAAGGAACCGCCGAAACCGAAAAAGGGCGAGCCGCGCCGTTGGACGATCTGCTCGGTGCGGATGTTGACGACCGCCGGACCCGCCTTTTCCACCGCCTCGACCACCGGCGTTCGCCGCAACGAAGCCAGGGATCCGGAAGCGGAAACAAGAACGAGCAGGACTGTTGCAACAGACAAAAAAGCCTTTCGTTTCAAGCCGTTTCTCCACAAAAACTTCATGTTGTTTCCGAAGTGTTGCCCCCTCGGGCCCCCTTGCCGATGCCGTATTTCTCCATCCGATAGATGAGGGTATGGCGGGGGATTCGCAAAAAACGGGCCGCCTGCGACTGGTTGCCGCCGCAGCGGGCCAGGGCCTGTTCCACTGCTTCCCGCTCCAGCTGTTCAAGCGAATAGCCCTCCGGCGGCAGGTTGAGAACTCCCTGGCCGGACGGTACCTCAGCCCCTTGCACCGTCGGCGGCAGGTCATCGGGGACGATTTCATCACTGCCGGCCAGAACCAGCATGCGCTCGATGCAGTTCTGCAGCTCGCGCACATTGCCCGGCCAGTCGTAGCGGGTCAGCAGCTCCATGGCGTCGGCCCGAATGCGCACCTTCGCGCCCTGGCGGTCGAGAAAATGCCGGATCAGCAGGGGGATATCCTCCCGCCTTTCCCGCAGCGCGGGAACCTGCAACGGGATGACCGCCAGTCGGTAATAGAGATCCTCGCGAAAATCGCCCTTTTCGACCATGGCCTCGAGATCCCGGTTGGTGGCGGCGACGATCCGCACGTCGACCTTGCGCGTCCGGCCCCCGACCGGCTCGACCTCCATCTCCTGCAGCACCCGCAGCAGCTTCGGCTGCAGGGCGAGCGGCAACTCCCCGATCTCGTCGAGAAAGAGCGTGCCGCCGTCGGCCTGCAGGAACTTGCCTTCCCGGTCACGGGTGGCGCCGGTGAAGGCCCCCCTGACATGACCGAACAGTTCGCTTTCGAGCAGTTGCTCGGGAATGGCGGCGCAATTGACGGTGACAAAAGGTTTTTTTTCGCGCAGACTGGCGTGGTGAATGGCACGGGCCACCAGCTCCTTGCCGGTACCGCTTTCTCCGAGCAGCAGCACCGCGGCATTGGTGGCCGCCACCCGGGCGATCATCTCCCGCAGCCTGCGCACCGGCTCCGACTGGCCGACAAGTTCACCGCTGACCCGCCGGTTCAACTCCTCGCGCAACCGCAGGTTCTCGCGCTTCAGCCCGCGGTATTCCAGGGCCCGGCGTACGGCGATCAGCAGCCCGTCACGCGAAAAAGGCTTGGTCAGGTAGTCGTGCGCCCCCATGCGCATGGCCGATACCGCCCGTTCGACCGTAGCAAAGGCAGTCATGACGATAACCATCACCCCCGGATAGTCCTGCACGACGATTTTCAACAGTTCTTCGCCGCTCATGCCCGGCATGCGCACATCGGTGAGGACAAGATCCGGCCTTTCCCGTCGCAGAAAGGCGAGTGCCTCTTCCGCGTCTTCCGCCGTCGTCACCTGGTAGCCGGCCTCGGCCAGCTGAAATTCGGTCACCCGGCGCAGGGAAGCGTCATCCTCGACCAGCAGTATCGTTTCGTTCATCTCCGTCACTTTCCTTCACCTGAATCAGTGAGTTCATGCCGGATGGAGAGTGCAAGTACTTGGCCTGAATGAGTTTTCAAAAAATCTGTGGCGCGCCCATAGGTTCGCCGGTGATTTTTGGGAAACGCAGACAGGTCAATGACTTGTGCTATCCGCCGGTGATGAGCGCGCTGGTTCAGGTTTCTGCCCGGGCAGATAGATACGGAAGGTCGTCCCCCGCCCTGGCTCGCTGTCCACCTCGATCCTGCCCCGATGGCCGCGGATGATGCGGGCGGTGATCGCCAGCCCCAGCCCCGTTCCCTCTGCCCGGCTGGTGTAGAAGGGATCGAAGATCTTCTCCAGTTTTTCCGGAGCAATTCCAATACCGGTATCGCTCAGGGTGATGACCGTTCCCCCGTCGGCGGCGGCGGTGACGATGCGCAGGCTGCCCCCTTGCGGCATGGCCTGCATGGCATTGATCACCAGGTTGAGCAGCGCCTGTTTCAGCTGTTCGGCCCGTCCGCTGCAGGGCGGAATGTCGCCGGCCTGGAAGCAAAGGTCGATCCCCTCCTTTTCCAGCATCCGGCCGCTCAGGGTGAGCACCTCGTCGACGACACGATTCAGATCGACCGCATCTTCACCTCCCCGGCCCGGACGGGCGAAATCGAGGAAATCCTGAACCACCCTGTTCAGCCGGTCGACCTCGTGCACCAGAATGTCGGCGAATTCCCGGTGCGGGCTGTCGGCGGGGATGGCGTCGCGCAGGATCTCCGCCGTGCCGCGGATCGACCCCAGAGGGTTGCGCACTTCGTGCGCCAGGCCCGCGGAAAGTTCCCCCAGCGCCGACAGGCGGTCGGCGCGCCGCAGTTGCTCTTCGGCGGCCAGAAGCTGGTCGGCCTGCTGCCGCAGGCGTTCGTAGCTCTCCTCGAGCCGTTCGGCGGCGCGCTGGTAGCGTCGGGTCTGCGCCTGCTCCCGCGAACTGAGAACGCCGGTCAGCAGCCCGATGACGTTGTAGAGCATGATCTCCAGGTATTGTTCCAGGTTGGTTGCGGGGCGGTGCCCCCACTGAAAGACGACGTGCGGCGCGTAGAGAATGGAGACAGCCAGCGAGCTTCCCAGGCCACCACGCAACCCGAACCAGAGCCCTGACAGAACGATGGGCAGATAGTAGAGGCGGCGATAGATGTCGTGAAACTGATCCTTCTGGGTCGTGGTCAGGTAGTGCAGCAGGGTAATTCCCAGCACCATGAGAGCAAGCAGAAAGACCCGAATGACCAGCTGTCGACGCATGTTCTGATTGTTCCCGATACAGGATGAAAGTTCAAGTCTTTTCACCCTCTTCTGCCTGCCGACAACGACAGGACTCACCGTTCGTGGATTTTGCCGCCGAGATGGGTTATCCTGCGCGCCGACACTACCGAATCCGGAGGGAAAGCAGCCACATGCAGCTCTTTTTCGACATCGTCACCATCGTCCTTCCCGTCTTCCTGGTCATCGCCCTGGGCTGGCTGCTGCGGCGAACCGGCCTGATCGACGGCAGCTTTCTCGCCACCACCAACCGCCTGGTCTATTACGTCGCCCTGCCGATGCTGCTGTTTCACCGTATCGGCACCGCCGATTTCGGCAGCAACTTCAATCCACGCCTGGTGGTGGGGAGCATCGCCGTCACCCTCGTCCTCTTCGTCCTGACCTGGCTTCTTGCCGGCGCCATGAGCCTGCCCGGCCCAGCCCGGGGGGTCTGCAGCCAGGGCGCCTGCCGCGGCAACCTGGCCTACATGGGCCTGGCTCTCGCCCTCAACGCCTGCGGCGACGAAGGGCTGACCCGCGCCGGCATCCTGATGGGATTTCTGGTGCCGGTCTACAACGTCGGCTCGATCACCGTTCTCACCCTCGCCCGGCGACAGGACGGTGACAACCTCGAACTGCGCTCGTGGATGAGACAGTTCCTCCTCAACCCTCTCATCCTCGCCTCGGCGGCGGGGATCGTCTGGAGCCTGCTCGACCTGCCGCTGCCCGTCGTTCTCGACCGCGGCCTGCGCATCGCCAGCGGCATGACCCTGCCGCTGGCCCTGCTGGCGATCGGCGGCTCCTTCTCTCTCGAACGGCTGCGCGGCGATCTGCGGCTGGCGGCCCTGGCCAGCCTGTGCAAGCTGCTGATCATGCCGCTGGTCACCGCCGCCGTGCTGGTGGCGCTGAACGTCGGCGGGCTCGACCTGACCGTCGGCCTGCTGCTGGCCGGCGCGCCGGCGGCAACCGCCAACTACATCATGGCCGCCGAACTGAAAGGTGATGCCGAGCTGGCCGGCACCATCGTCATGCTGTCGACCCTGGCCTCGGCCGCAAGCTACACCCTGATGCTCCTGCTTCTGCGTTCGTTCGGAACATGAGAGATCCGGCGGTTTCGATCCTGATGGCGGTACGCGACGAGGCCCGCTACCTGGAAGCGGCCCTGGCCTCGATCCGGCGGCAGACACTTCGCGACTGGGAACTGGTGGCGGTCGACGACGGTTCGACCGACGCCACGACCGACATCCTGCAGCAGGCGGCGGCCGCGGACGATCGCATCCGGGTCATCCGGCAGCCGCCCGACGGGCTGGTCGCCGCCCTCAACCGGGGCCTGGCCGCCTGCCGCGCCGAACTGGTCGCGCGCATGGACGGCGACGACATCTGCCATCCGCTGCGGCTCGAAGAACAGGTCGCCTTTTTGCGCACCCATCCCGACATCGACCTGGTCGCCTGCCGGGCCCGGCACTTTCCACGGCCGCGCATCACCGCCGGGATGCTGGCCTACGAACAGTGGCAGAACGCCCATCTCGCGCCGGCGGCCATTGCCGCCGACATCTGGGTCGAAAGCCCCTTCGCCCACCCGAGCGTCTGCTACCGGCGACAGCGGGTGCTCGACCTCGGCGGTTACCTGGAGCGACCCTGGGCCGAGGACTACGACCTCTGGCTGCGCATGCACCTGGCCGGCTGCCGCTTCGCCCGGCTGCCCGGCACGCGTCTGTTCTGGCGCGACCGGCCCGACCGGCTGACCCGGCGGAGCCCCCGCTGCAGTCTCGAAGCCTTCCGCGCCTGCCGGCTGCACCATCTGCGGCAGGGCTTTTTGCTTCGTGCCCGCAAAATCGCCCTGTGGGGAGCCGGCATCGAAGGCAAGGCCTGGCGGCGGCTTCTGGTCGGGCAGGGATTCGAAATCGTTCTCTGGATCGACATCGATCCGCGCAAGATCGGCCAGATTATCCACGGCGCGCCGGTCATCGCCCCCGACGCGGTCCGGATCCGCCGCCAGCCGACCCTGATCACCATCGGCGCCCGCGGTGCCCGCGAGCAGGTCCGGCGATGGGCCGCGCGCCAAAACCTGAACGAGGGACGCGACTATCTCTGCGTCACCTGACCCCGACAGGAGGCCCCAGCATGCTGACCATCGGCAACCGATTCCGCATTCTCTCCCCTGAAGAAGAAGCTCCCGGCGACGACCGCATCCCGCTGGTGATCGCCAAGGGGGCCTTCGGCTCGGGTGAACACGAAACCACGGCAAGCTGCCTGGAAATTCTGGAAGAGCTGCCGGAGATCACCGGTGCCAGGGTTCTCGATCTGGGCAGCGGCACCGGCATTCTGGCCATCGCGGCACTGAAGCTGGGCGCAGCCGAAGCGGTCTGCGTCGACATCAGCCCCGACGCGATCAGGACCAGCCGTCACAACTGCGCCCTGAACGGACTGGACAGCCGTATCCGACACATCGCCGGCACCCTCGATGAGGCGCCCCGGACCGGCTTCGACCTGGTACTCGCCAACATCTACGGCGACCTGCTGCTCGATCTGGCGGACGGGCTAGTGGCCCACACCCGCCCCAAGGGGCGACTGTTGCTGTCGGGAATGCTCTGGGAATACCACTTCGACGTACGCAGACGCTTCGAGGCTCTGGGGTGCCAGGTGCTCAAACGCCGGATGCTGGAGGAGTTCGCCACCCTGCTGGTGCAGAAGCCCTGAAGTCTCCCGTCGGCGAATCGACTCAGGCGTCGAGCAGTTCGCGGATGCGGTTCAGCATCTCCATCGGCGTGACCGGCTTGAAGATGATGTCGAGCTGGCTCTGGTCGATGCCGTGGTCCTCGAGAGCGTCGAAGGTGTAACCGCTGAAAAAGATCGTCCGGACGGAAGAATCGATCCGACGAATTTCCTCGTACATCTCCAGGCCGGTCTTGCGCGGCATGATGATGTCGGTCAGCACCATGGCGATCCGGTCGGCGTTCTGCCGGTAGACGTTCAACCCCTCTTCACCGTCACTGGCCGTCAGCACCCGGTAGCCGACCTCCTCCAGTACCGATCTGGTCACCTGTCGCACCGCGGGGTCATCCTCGACCACCAGCAGCAGTTCGCTGCCGCCGATGGCCAGGTGCGAAACCGTCGGATCGTCCGTCCCCGGCATCCGTTCGGTACGGGGAAGATAGACGGTGAAGACGCTTCCGCCGCCCTGCTCGCTCTCCACCACGATGCCGCCGCGGTGCTGACGCACGATGCCGTAGCTTACCGAAAGGCCGAGTCCCGTCCCCTTGCCGACCTGCTTGGTGGTAAAGAAGGGATCGAAAATCCGCTCCATCACCTCCCGGCTCATTCCCTCGCCGGTATCGACGACCCGCAGGTAGACGTAGGGACCGGGCACCCCGAAGCCGTGCTGACGGACGAATGACTCGTCCACCTCGGTCATCCCGGTTTCGATGCGCAGGGGTCCGCCCGACGGCATGGCATCGCGGGCGTTGGTGACCAGGTTCATCAGCACCTGCTCAAGCTGGGACACGTCGGCCAGCACCATCAGGGGCGATTCACAGAGGCTGGTGGCGAATTCGATGGTTTCCGGAATAATCCGCCGCAGCATCTTCTCCAGACCGCACACCACCTGGTTGATATCGAGCGGCATCGGCCGGCTGACCTGCCGCCGGCTGTAGGCGAGCAGCGAATAGGTCAGCTTCGACGCCCTTTCGGTGGTCTGCAGAATCTGGTCGACGATCTGTTCCTGTTCGCTCGCCGGAGGCGACTTCAACTTGAGAATGCTGGCATAACCCATGATTGCGGTGAGAAAGTTGTTGAAATCATGGGCGACACCGCCGGTGAGTGTTCCCAGCGCCTCGACCTTCTGGGCGTGGCGCAGTTGTTCCTCGAGCCGCTCGTGCTCCGACAGGTCGAGAATGGCGCCGACGATGCCGAAGGGCGTACCGTCATCACGGGTCAGTACCGCCCTGTGCAGCAGGACACTGCGCCGCGATCCGTCGGCATAGCGAACCTCGGTCTGGTAGACCTGGGAACCGCCGCTCCGCAGGACATCACGGTCGGCATCCTCGTACAACCGGGCCAGATCGAGAGGGGCGATGTCATACATGTTGCGACCGACGATCTGCTCTTTCGGCAGGCCGATCACCTCGCGGGCGAAAGCATCGTTGCATTCCTGGAAGACCAGGTCGGTATCCTTGTAGAAAATCGGCAGGGGGATGGTGTCGATCAGCCTGCGCAGCAGGGTCTCCTGCTTGCGCAGGGCGGCTTCCGCCTGCCGGCGGCTGATGCCGACGGCGAAAATGTCGGCCACGCTCTCCAGCAATCGCCGGATCTGGCCGTCACTCTCCTGACCGGGAACGGTGTAGAGACAGAGGACACCGACCAGCTCCTTGCCGGAAACGAGCGGCAGAACGCAATGTCCGTGCAGTCCCAGATGCCCGGCCCGCAGATCGATATCCGGATTGTTCTCGCCGATGAAAGGACGCATCTGCATCGCGACCCGGCCGCACAGGCAGGTACCGAAAGGAACCGTCCTGCAGGCCTCGACCTGCCGCCGCGGCAGATTGACCTCGGCTTCGAGCTGCAGCTGTTCTGCTGCGGCATCGGCCAGAAAAACCCCTCCCCGCTGGATCAGTCCCAGCCAGGGGGTATCGAGAATGAGCCTGAGTCCCTGCTTCAGGAATTTCTCCATGGTCAGGGGCTCGAGAACCAGCCGCAGCAGATTGCCGCGCAGTTCTTCTTCGCTGGCCTTGCGCTCGATCAGTTCGGCCTGGCGACGCTGTTCGGTGATGTCATGGCCGATACTGAGAATCTCGACCAGTCTCCCCTGATCGTCCCGCATTCCCCGGTTGTGCCAGGCGATCCAGAGGCGACGGCCGTCGCGACAGACGTTCTGATTGACGTTATGCTGGTAATCGTCGGGAGAATGCAGAATCCCCTCGATCATCGACCGCAGGTTGCGGCCGCATTCTTCCACTTCCGGCAGAATCGTCTCCCACAACGGGCGATCGAGGACTTCTTCACGATCGAAACCGAAAATTTCTTCGGCATAACGATTGAAATAGGTAATTTCCCCTGTCGGCGATACGCGCGTTATGATGCTGCGGGCATTCTCCACCAGATCCCGGTAGCGGGTTTCGCTTTCACGCAACGCCCTCTCCGCGGCCAGCCGCTTTCTTTCCCGGGCCAGATTGCCGAGAGCGAAGGAGGTGTTGGCCGCCAGTTCCTCGAACAGGCCGAGCCGACCGCCGCGAAAATAGCAGGACAGGGAAGCATAAACTACGAACAGGCCGCAGGGCTCGCCATCGCGAAAGAGCGGAAAGGCTGCCAGGGAGCGCAACTGCCGTTCCGTCAGAATGTCGTGCAAGGGCCGCAGGACATTTTCTTCACCGAGATCGTCGATCACCATGGGGCGGCTGTCGGCCTGCAGCGCATTGCCGCCGACATCACACGCCTCGACCGGATGCAGCGAAAAATCCTGGATTGCCGCCAGCGCCTCGCCGGCCCAGGCGACAGGCCGCACGCGATTGTCCAGGGGCTCGACAAATCCGATCCAGGCCAGGCGGACCTCCTCCAGTGAAGCGGCGATATCGCAAATCTGCTGCAGCAGCAGTTCTTCGTCCCGGGCGTGCAGGATGGTCGCGTTGATCCGCGACAGGGTATCGTAGAGATTCTTCAGCTGGATGTTTTTCCGCGCGGCCGCCTCGTAGTCGGTGATGTCCCGCCCCTCGACCAGCAGAAAGTCGACCCCGTCGTCAACGAAGATCGGCTTGATGGAAAAATCGATGCAGCGCTCGCTCGTCCGATGCCGAATACAGATGTCGAAACGGACGAACTCGCCGCGGGCGGCGGCGATGAGCTCTGCGAGGCGCTGCCGGGAAAGATCGGCCCGCTCCCACCAGGGCGTTTCGACAAAGGGCAGGCCAATTACCTCCTCGGCTGAACAACCGACCAGCCCCAGGGCGGTCCTGTTGACATCGGTCAGGCGTCCCTGAAGATCGAGCGTGAAAACCAGCTGAAACGTACTGTTGAAGAGGGCCTGATAACGTTTTTCGCTCCCCCGCCGGCCCGGTTGGTGCTTCATGCATCCCTCGTTGGCAACGGCCTGCCACGGCAACGAAAATTCAAGATGACAAAATCCGCCGACCGGCGACTTGACCCGGACCGGTCTTCCAAGTTTAATGGCTGAAATTGCACGGCGCAATTTCGAAGATCATTTTTCACCCGCGATCTGCCAACCAACCCGATCTGAACCCGACAGGAGCGAGGCATGCTAAGACCGCTGACCGCCACGGAAGTCCGGGTGCTCGGCTGCCTGGCGGAAAAGGAGCTGGCCACCCCCGAATACTACCCGCTCAGCCTGAACGCACTGGTCAACGCCTGCAACCAGAAATCGAACCGCGATCCGGTCATGCAGTTGACCGCGGAGGATGTCGCCGAGGCCATCGCTGCCCTGCGTCCCCTGGGGCTGGTCATGCAGTCGAACGACGGCGGCCGGGTAGCCAAGTTCGCCCACAACCTGAGCGGCAAACTGCATCTGGTGCCGGCCGAACTGGCGATTCTGGCCGAACTGCTGCTGCGCGGCCCGCAGACACCGGGCGAGCTGCGCCAGCGTACGGCGCGGATGCACGCCTTCGACAGCCTGGAAAGCCTGGAACGATCCGTCGAGGAGATGCTGCAGCGGCAGCAACCGATCCTGACCCGCCTGCCACGCCAGCCCGGGCGCAAGGAGCAGCGCATCGCCCACCTGCTGGCGGGCGAACCGGAAGTCGAAACTGCTCCCGCCGCCGAACCTGCGGCAGTGGCCACGGCCAGAGAGCGGCAGGAAAGACTGGACCGGCTGGAACAGGCCGTCGAACAGCTGCGCAACGAACTGGCCGGACTGCGAGCAGAATTCGAACGCTTCAAAAAGGAATTCGAGTAAAAAAAACGGCCC
Organism: Geothermobacter ehrlichii; assembly: GCF_008124615.1. NCBI lineage: Bacteria > Pseudomonadati > Thermodesulfobacteriota > Desulfuromonadia > Desulfuromonadales > Geothermobacteraceae > Geothermobacter > Geothermobacter ehrlichii. The sequence goes on along the minus strand of NZ_VNIB01000002.1, from coordinate 2,422 downwards.
GGGTCGTTCGCACGCCCGGGCCGCCGCAACCGTCCACCGCCGGCAGGGCTCATACCCTGCCGGCGTGTTTCTCCCGCAGAAGACGCTTGTTGATCTTGCCGACGCTGGTCTTGTCGATCTGCTCCACCAGCTTCACCTTCAACAGCAGGGCCTGCTTGGACATCAGGCCGCGGTCGATGAAGCCCTTCAGATGCGTCACCAGGGCCTTCTCGTCCAGTTCACCCTGCGGCACCACCAGCGCCAGGGGCCGTTCGCCCCACTTCGGATCGGGATCGCCGATCACCGCCACTTCGGCTACGGCCGGATGCTGGATGAGCAGATCCTCCAGTTCGAGGGAGGAGATCCACTCGCCGCCGATCTTGATCACATCCTTGATCCGGTCGGTGATCTTGACATAGCCTTTGGCGTCCCGGCAGGCGACATCGCCGGTGTGCAGATAGCCGCCGCGCCAGAGCTGTTCGGAATTGCGCTGGTCCTTCAGGTAGCCCTGGGTCAGCCAGGGCGCCCGCACCACGATCTCGCCAACACTCTCGCCGTCGGCGGGGACATCCCGCATCTGCTCGTCGACGATCCGCAGATCGACCAGCGGCAGGGGCCGACCGGTCTTGCAGCGGATCTCGAGTTCATTGTCGCTGCCCAGCTCGGCCTCGGGCACCTGGGCCAGGGTCAGCACCGGACAGGTTTCGGACATGCCGTAGCCGGAGTAGAGGTCGATGCCAAGCTCCAGCGCCCGGGCGCACAAAGCCTTGGGCAACGCCGAACCGCCGATGAGCACCTTCCAGCGCGACAGGTCCCGCTTCTCGATGTCGGGATGGTTCAGCAGCATGTGCAGGATGGTCGGCACGCAGTGGGAGAAGGTAACCCCCTCCTTCTCGATCAGGTCGAGCAGAACATCGGGCGCATAGCGACCGGGATAGACCTGCTTCACCCCCAGGGAGGTGGCGATGTAGGGCACGCCCCAGGCATGAACGTGAAACATGGGCGTGATCGGCATGTAGACGTCGCCGGTGTGAAACCGGCCCTGGCTGGGCGCCGAGGCCAGGGCGGCCATGGTGCCGAGGGTGTGCAGCACCAGCTGCCGCTGGCTGAAGTAGACCCCCTTGGGCAGCCCCGTGGTGCCGGTGGTGTAGAAGGTCGTCGCCCGGATGTTCTCGTCAAAATCGCGAAACTCGTAGTGGCGGTCCGCCTCTGCCAGCAACGCCTCGTACTCGCCGGCGAACTCCAGCCCTTCCGGCGGCGACACCGGCTCGTCCTGCAGCAGCACCATAGCCCGTACCGTGTCGATACGGCCGCGAATCTGCGCCAGTAACGGCAGAAAATCGGCATGCACCAGCAGGATGTCGTCCTCGGCATGATCGATGGTGTAGAGAATCTGCTCCGGCGACAGCTTGACATTGACCGTATGCAGCACCGCTCCCAGCATGGGCACGGCGTAGAAACATTCGAGATAGCGGTGACTGTCGTAATCCATCACCGCCACCGTATCCCCCGGCTTCACCCTCAGCTTTTCCAGGGCGTTGGCCAGACGGCAGACCCGTTCCCTGAAGGTGCGGTAGCTGTAGCGCATCCGGTCCCGGTAGACGATCTCCTGGTCGGGATTGCTGACAACGGGAGCGTCGAGCAGATTTTTGATCAGCAGGGGGTAACTGTAGGCAGACTCGGCTCGGGGAATGGTCAGATCGGGCATCTTTACCTCCATAAAAAGATGATTTCACCGCGCCAACCCCTTTTATCACGGGACCGAACAGGCAGGCAACAGACGGAAAGTGATCGACGCCGCCCGTCTGGCGTGTCGTGCAGGTCCGGTAAAATTCCCCTCATTCCCCCCTGTTGCCGTGCCAACACAGGATAAAATGGGGATTTAAAAATTGGATGGTCCGGAATCATGCCTGAAGAAGAGGGGACGATGACCATCATCGACAGACAGCAGCCCGGAACCTGGTTTCTCCCCCCCCCTAACGGGCAAATCCCGATGTCCTGCACCAGCAGATCCACCGGGCCGGTCACAACCAGCTGGTCGGCGGTATCTTCGCCGTCCTCAACGGGCAGCGACGCTGCTCTGCGTCAACAACGTGCCGCTGCAGGTCTTTGGCATTCCAGACAGTTCCAGACTGCTCAGCCTGCGGCTGCTGCGGGCCATTCAGGACAATGCCTTTCAGTCCTTGTGGCTCCTGAGTCCGGAAGGCATCCTCGAGGACGCCAACCGCACTGCGCTCAAAACCATCGGCGCAGCCATCGGCGAGCTGGCGGCCGGAGTCGCCCACGAGATCAACAATCCGATCAATGGCGTGCTCAACTATGTCCAGATTCTGCTCAACAAGAGCCGGGGTAGATTCAACTCATAAGTGCACCACCTTCGAGGTGGGTTAAGAGACAGGACATGATGGGGCTTCTGGTAGTGTTGAAAGCACGACCAAACAAC